>JAWWOL010000304.1:0-3008 GCA_033851695.1 Frankiales bacterium | reverse complement strand
CTCGTCCCCGTGGATCACCGCAGGGGGCCTCGTCGCGGTTCGGGCTTCGAACCGACCGTCGTTTCGAGTGTGCCACCCTTTCGGGCACTTCGGGGGGCGGGTGGAGGCCGGTATCTTGCGGTCCCTTTGCCAGGTGACGAGGCCGCGCCGGGCGCGCCCCACTGTTCCCCACTCACGAGCTTCACGGGCGGGCTGCGCGCCCGGTTCAGATCCCGCTGAGCGGCCGCCACCCCAGACCCACCAGTCCGTCCCTGCTCATCGGTTCCCACCGGCGGTGGAAAGGGCGCAGATCCCCTCCACTCCGCACCACTGGCGATGACCTGCGCTTTCGCCCTCAACTGTTCGCAGATTTTGCCGAGAACCGCTTGTGTGTGGGGGAGAGTGGAGTAAAGTGGCGCAACCGGGAGAGGGCGGGAGGTGGCGTGGATGTTTCTGGGCACGCACCACCCGCGGCTCGACGAGAAGGGCCGGCTCTTCCTGCCGGCCCGGTTCCGTGACCAGCTGGCGGAGGGGGTCGTGATGACCAAGGGGCAGGAGCGTTGCCTCTACGTCTTCCCCACCGACGAGTTCGCCCGCATGACCGAGCAGATGCGCCAGGCGCCGGTCACGAGCAAGGGCGCGCGGGACTACCTGCGGGTGCTGTTCGCCGGAGCCTCGGACGAGGTGCCCGACAAGCAAGGCAGGGTCACCGTGCCGCCGGCGCTGCGGACCTACGCCGGACTGACCAAGGACTGCGTCGTGATCGGCGCCAACACCCGCGTCGAGATCTGGGACGCGCAGGCGTGGGCGACGTACGAGGCCGAGCAGGAGCCGTCGTTCTCCGACATCTCCGAGGAGGTGCTGCCTGGTCTGTTGTGAGGCGAACGGCTCGTGAGCTGAGGTCTCCGTCCCGCTCCACCCACCTGGCATCCCTTCCCCGGCGCCAGGCGGCTGGTGCGGACGGAGACCTGGGCGCACGAACCCAGGCACACGTACGGCTCCACCGGCATCACCGGACCCGAACCGCGAGAACGGGGCCGGCGCCGTCCATCAGTGCGTCGCAGTCAGAAGGGTCGAGATGACTACCACCACTCAGGTCCCCGTGAGCCCTACACCGACGTTGGCCCAGGAGATGCGCGGAACCATGCTGCTGTTCGGCATGTTCGGCCTGGCGTTCGTGCTCCTCGGCGCGATGGTCGGTGCCGTCGCGCTGCTGCAGGCACTGGCCTCCTGACGTGGTGCTGGTTTCCTGACATGTCCGAATCCCTGCACGTCCCGGTGCTGCTCGAGCGTGTGCTCGAGCTGCTCGGCCCGGCGCTGCGCGACCGCCCTGCCGTCGTGATCGACGCCACCCTGGGGCTCGGGGGTCACGCAGAGGCGTTGCTCAACCGGTTCCCCGAGGTCCGGCTGATCGGCCTCGACCGCGACCCCGAAGCGCTCGCCCGCAGTGGCGAACGGCTTTCCCCGTACGGGGAGCGGGTCCGGCTCGTGCACGCGGTCTATGACGAGATCCCCGAGGTGCTCGAGGCCGAAGGGCTGACGTCGGTGGACGGCATCCTGTTCGACCTCGGCGTGTCCTCGATGCAGCTGGACCTGGCAGAGCGTGGGTTCGCCTACAGCCACGACGCGCCGCTGGACATGCGGATGGACCCGACGCAGGGCCAGACCGCAGGCGACGTGGTCAACGGCTACTCCGGCAAGGAGCTGGCCCGGGTGCTCCGGGTCTACGGCGAAGAGCGGTTCGCCTCGCGGATCGCCGACGCGATCGTCCGGGAGCGGGCCAAGGCGCCGTTCACCTCCAGCGCAGCCCTGGTCGACATCGTCCGCAACGCCATCCCGGCGGCAACCCGGCGTACCGGCGGCAATCCGGCCAAGCGCACCTTCCAGGCGCTGCGGATCGAGGTCAACGCCGAGCTCGCGGTGCTCGAGCGCGCGGTGCCGGCAGCGCTGGACGCCCTCGCGGTCGGCGGCCGGATCGTCGTGCTGGCCTACCAGTCTCTCGAGGACCGGATCGTCAAGCGGGCGTTGGCGGCAGCCACGGCGAGCACGGTCCCGCCCGACCTGCCCTTCCTGCCCGAGGGCTCCGAACCGGCACTTCGCCTGCTGGTACGAGGATCCGAAGAGGCGTCCGCGGCCGAGATCGCCGCCAACCCGCGGGCCGCGTCGGTCCGCCTGCGGGCAGCCGAGCGCGTACGGGAGGCGGCATGAACCCGGTCACGAACTTTCCACTGCCCCCGGCCTGCCCGCCGCCTTCGCCGCCGGCGCCGCTGACGCCGCCGTCGTACGCGCGGACCGGCACCGACCACCGGGTGGTCATGCCAGGGCAGGCCGAGCCACTGGCCGACAGCGGTGTCGAGGAGACCGTTGCGCTGCGGGTGGTGCAGCCCCCGCGCAGCCGGGCGGCCCGGGCTCCGTTCGTCACGCTGGTGCTGACCCTGCTGGGCGGGGGGCTGGTCTCCCTGCTGCTGATCAACACCGCCCTGTCCCAGGGCGCGTTCGCCGAACAGCGGCTGCAGCGGACCAACCTCACTCTCACCGAGCAGCGCCAGGAGCTGGCCAAGAGCCTGGCCGACGCCGACCAACCTGAGGCCCTGGCCAGCCGGGCGGCCGCGTTGGGCATGGTGCCCGGGGGAGCTCCCGCGTTCCTGCGGTTGCCGGACGGCAAGGTGATGGGCACGCCCACGGTCGCCGTGTCGCTGCCCCCGCCCGCACCGGCGGCCACCCCGACGCCGTCGACCACACCCTCCACCACGCCCTCCACCACGCCGACCGGGACCGCGGCTCAGCAGACCGCCTCACACTCGGCCGCACCTCCGGCGGCCACCAGGACGACCAAGGCCACCACCAAGGCCACCACCAAGCCCACCACCAAGGCCACCACCAAGGCCACCACCAAGCCCGTGACCGGCCCGACCACTCCGCCGAAGGGCACGCCGTGACGCCACCTCCGGACCGTCGGTCCTCGCAGCGCCCGGCCCCGGCGCGGTCGCGTACACCGGCTCGTGCCAAGGTCCCCGCCGGCACGCAGC
>JAWWOL010000298.1:0-12888 GCA_033851695.1 Frankiales bacterium | reverse complement strand
GGCAACCTCCGGTGAGGTGACCGACCCCGTCCTTGCCGGTGCTCTGCGCGTCCACGCCGAGCTGGCCCGGCTGCGTACGGTGTGGGGCTCGTCGCCCCGGCAGGCCCTCGCCCGCCTCCACCTCCTGGCCGCCGCTGACCTGACGCCGCAGGAGCTGCTCGGCCGGCCCCTGGACGCGGGCGCTGCGGGGGTCGTCGGCCGGGTGAGCGCGCTCGCCGTCGGCCGTACGAGGGCTCCTGCCCTGCTCGTCGCCGCCGTGGTCCACGGTGAGCTCGCGTCGGCGGCGGTGTTCAGCGGCGGGAACGGGGTCGTGGCCCGGGCTGCGGCACGCCTGGTGCTCGCGGACCGCGGGCTCGACCCCGGCCTGGTCTGCGTGCCCGAGGTCGGGCATCTCGAGGCCGGCGACTACGCCGAGGCGCTGGCGTCGTACGGCGGGGGCGACCCCGCGCCCTGGTTGCGGCACTGCGCCGCAGCGGCACTCGGCGGGGCGAGCGAGGCGCTGGCCGTGGCGGAGGCGATCGCCCGGGGCTGAGTCCAGGGCGGTTCACTGGACGGCCAACGGCGCCCCCATGGGAGGCGCCGTCGTCGGCAGAAGACTTGGGCTACCAAGCGTGCACCGATACGTCGGACCAGGTCGGGTGGTGCTGTGCGCCTGTCTCGACTGCCTCTCGTGGCTGGTCGCGCGTGGGTACCCGTCAACTTCTGCACGGCGTCGCTGGGACCGGACGGTTGCCCGCTTCCTTGACCCCGTATGCCCGTTGTACGCCCCGATGCCCCCGATGTGAAGACTGTCCGGCCGAATCCCTTCCCCCGGAGCCGGTCGGTGGGCGTGGTGACGGACGGTGCGGATGTGCGTTCGCAGGGCGGCGAGGTGGCCCGCACGCCAGATTTCAGTTCTGTCAGGATCTCGCGCGTGCGCCAACCTCGTGTTTAGATAGGAGAAGACGGGTCATACCGTCCAGGATCTGTGAGCAGTTCTCCTGCTCCGGTCCCTAGCACGGGTCCGGCTCAACCCCCCCGGAGTCGGACCTCTGCGACGACCCCCGCTACCCCCCCAGCGGGGGTCGTCCGCTGTCCGGACGCTTTCCCACTCGGATGATCTCCGACGGCCGCCACCCGGGCCGTACGCGGTTGTCCCCAGGCCGCGATTTCCTCCACAGGCCTGCAGTTCCCGTGGCGTCGCTGATGCCCACTCGGTGATGGTCGACCTCCCACCAGGTCCGGGAGGACACCCATGCCGATCGACGCACCGCCTCACAGCCACCCGGCGGCGAGCACCGGCTCGCGGCGACCTCTGCTGCTGACCGAGGACGCCGAGCTCCTCGACAGTCTGCTGCGCCTCGTCGCGGCCGCCGGGGCCGAGGCCACCGTGCTCCAGTCGGCCGCGACCGCCCGGGCCGCCTGGCCGTCGGCCCCGTTGGTGCTGGTGGGCGACGACCTGGCTCCGTCCGTCGCCGCGGCCCGACTGCCGCGTCGCGGAGGGGTGGTGCTGGTCGGCCGTGATCTCGACGACGCAGGCGTGTGGCGACGGGCCGTCGACGTCGGTGCCGAGCACGTGGTGCTCCTGCCCGACGGCGAGTCCTGGCTGGTCGACCGGTTCGCCGAGGCGGCCGAGGGCGGCACCAGGGGCGCGCTGGTGGCCGTCGTCGGTGGCCGCGGCGGCGCGGGGGCGACGGTGACCGCGACGGCCCTGGCGGTGACCGGGCTGCGACTGGGCCATCGGACCCTGCTGATCGACGGCGACCCGCTCGGTGGTGGCATCGACCTGGTCCTCGGTGGCGAGGCCACCGACGGGCTGCGCTGGGCCGAGCTCGCCGGGGCCCGAGGGCGGCTGACCGCCGACTCCCTCTACGAGGCGCTGCCTCAGGTGGACGAGCTGACCGTCCTGTCGTGGGGCCGCGCGGACGGAGCCGACGTCCCAGGCGAGGCCATGGCCACTTTGCTCGACGCCGGCCTGCGCGGCAGCGACCTGGTGGTGGTCGACCTGCCCCGTCAGCTCGTCGCTGCCTCGCAGGCAGCCCTCGAGCTGGCCGACCTGACGCTCCTGGTCGTCCCGGCCGAGCTGCGGGCGGCCGCGGCCGCCTCGCGCGTGCTCTCGGCGGTCCGTGACTACTGCCCTGACGTGCGGCTGCTGGTCCGCGGGCCGGCTCCGAGCGGCCTCGCCGCAGACACCGTGGCCGAGGTGCTCGGGCTGCCGCTGGCCGGCGAGATCCGGGCCGAGCCGGGCATCGCGGCAGCACTCGAGCGTGGGGACCCGCCCGGTCGGCGCACCCGCGGCCCGCTGGCCACGTTCTGCGCCGGCTTCCTGCAGGACGTGGTGCAGCCGCAGAGCCGGCGGGTGGCGTGAGCGGGCCCGACCTGGCGGCGTCGGTTCGGGAGCGGCTGGTCCGTGACGGGGCGGAGGTCAACCGGACCTCCGTGGCGTCGGCCGTGCGGGCAGCGTCAGCTCTCGCCGGGGACGCCGGCATGTTGCGCAGGGTCGACCTCGTCGAGTCCGAGCTGGTCGGCCTGGGTGTGCTGCAGCCCCTCGCCGACGACCCCGAGGTCACCGACATCCTGGTCAACGCCCCCGACCAGGTCTGGGTCGAGCGGCGCGGCGGACTCGAACGCACGGCGGTCACCTTCGCCGACCAGGCGGCCATCCGCCGGCTCGGCCAACGGCTGGCGGCGGGCGCGGGACGCCGCCTCGACGAAGCCCAGCCGTGGACCGACGTACGCCTCGCCGACGGGGTGCGCCTGCATGCCGTGCTGGCGCCGATCGCGGCTGACGGCCCGGTGCTCTCGCTCCGGCTTCCCCGGCGGTCCGGGTTCACGATGGCCGAGCTGGTCTCGGCCGGCATGTTCCCGGAGTTCCTAGGCCGGCTCCTGGCCGAGCTGGTTGCCCGCCGGCGCAGCTTCCTGGTGACCGGGGGCACCGGCACCGGCAAGACCACGCTGCTCTCAACCCTGCTCGGGCTCTGCCCGGCAGGTGAGCGGGTGGTCCTGGTCGAGGACCTCGGTGAGCTGCGGCCGGTGTCCGACCACGTGGTCCGGCTGGCCGCGAGACCGGCCAACATCGAGGGCGCCGGTCGGGTCAGCCTGGCCGACCTGGTCCGCCAGGCGCTGCGGATGCGGCCGGACCGGTTGGTGGTCGGTGAGGTGCGCGGCGCCGAGGTGGTCGACCTGCTGGCCGCCCTCAACACCGGTCACGAGGGCGGCTGCGGGACCGTGCATGCCGGCAGCGCCATGGCCCTGCCGGCTCGGATCGAGGCGCTCGCGACCGCTGCCGGCCTGGGCCGGGCGGCGGCGCACAGCCAGCTCGCCGCAGCTGTCGACGTCGTCGTGCACCTCGATCGCGACCCTGGTGGCCGGCGGCGGGTTGCCTGCCTCGGCGTCTTGCGCCAGGCACCGGACGGCCTGGCCTCGGTCGTCGACGCCGTTGCCGTGACGGGTGATGGCAGCTACCAACCCGGTGCCGGTTGGGACCGGCTGAGCTCCTTGCTCGGCCTCGGCAACGCCGTGGCAGGTGCCTGATGGCCGCTGACCTGGTCGCCGCCCTGTGCCTGCTCGGGCTGGTTCTGCTCAGCGCCGGATCCGACCGGCGTCTGGTGGCGGTCACGCGGCGCCAGACGACTTCTGCTGCTGGTCAGGCTTCGGCTGCTGGTCAGGCTCCGGCGGCCGGTCTGGCGCCAGGAGTCAGGTTGCGGCGGCGGCGGCGCGCCGCGCTCACAGCGGCGGCGGTTGCCGTGCCGTCCGGGCTCGCGCTCGAGCTTCGCGCCGGGCGCGACCTCAGCTCGGCCCTTGCCGCCGTTGCCCAGGAGCAGGAGGGCGCTCCCGAGCTTTCCGCCCGGTTGCGACAGGCGGCCGGCGTGGCTCAGGCCGGCGGTGACGTCGGCGCAGCGTTGCTGGGCGGCCGGTCGGCGGTGGACGAGCCGGTCAACGCCGCGTTGCGGGTGACTGCCGCCTGCTGCGGCTCGGCGGCCGCTGCCGGGCTGCCGATCGCCGACCTGCTCGACTCCGCCGCGGGGGCAGCGCGGGCCGGCGCCAGCCTGCGGGGCATGGCGCGGGCCGAGCTCGCCGGCGCGAAGAGCACGACCACGGTTCTGGCCGTGCTGCCGCTCGCCGGCATCGCGATGGGGCAGCTGCTCGGTGCGCGGCCGCTCGCGGTCCTGGTCGGCACCGGCTGGGGCGCGGGGTGCCTGCTTGCCGCCGCTGCTCTGACCTCCGCCGGGCTGCTGTGGATGCGGGCGATCACGACAGGTGTCCGGCGGTGCCTCCCGTGACCGGGTGGGAGTTGGTCTCCGTCATTGCGCTCCTGGCCACGCTCTGGTGCTGGCAGGCCGGATCGTCACGAGAGCTCGCAGCGGTCGGCCTCGGCGGCGGGCGTGCTGGTGCGCGGTCTGGTCGCCATCGGCCGCCTGGCTCGCCGCCGGTCGGGCTGTCACGGCGGGCTCGCCGCGTCGCCGCGGGATCCTGCGCCGTTCTCGTGCTGCTCGTGCTGCCCTCGCCGTTCAGCTGGCTGCTGTCCGCGGCGGCCGCGGCCGGACTCGACGCCTGGCTGGTGCGGCAGCCAGGGCGGGCAGACGTCGCCGCCGCCGATTCGGTCCGTCGGCAGCTGCCGCTCGCCCTCGAGCTGATGGCCGCGGCGCTGTCCGCCGGGTCCACGGTGTCGGCGGCCCTGTTGCGGGCCGCCGCCGGCTGCGGTCCGCCGCTCAACGGCCCCTTCCAGGAGGTCGCGGCGTCCCTCGGTCTCGGGGCGGCGCCCGAGGAAGCCTGGCGACCGCTACTCCGGCAGCCGGCGCTGCAGCAGCTGGGCCGGCTCGCGGTCCGTTCGACGGCGAGCGGGGCTGCCATGGCTGGCGCTTGCCGAGAGCTCGCCGGCCACGAGCGGGAGGCGCGCGTGCTCGCAGCCCAGGTCGCCGTCAAGCGGGCCGGAGTCCTGACCGTGCTGCCCCTCGCGCTGTGCTTTCTGCCTGCCTTCGTGCTGGTGGGCGTGGTGCCGATCGTGGTCGGTCTGCTGCGTTCCCTCGCACTCTGACGCCCCCCTTTCCTGCAAAGCCCGCAAGCCACAGTCCGTGTCCCCGAGCAGTTCTGCGATCGAAGGAGCAGACCATGGTCAATCATCACCGCCGGACCGGCCACGCCTGGGCGGACGACGAGGGCATGACAACGGCCGAGTACGCGGTCGGCACCGTCGCGGCCTGTGCCTTCGCGGCCGTGCTCCTCAAGGTGGTGTCCGGCCACGAGGTGTTGTCGTTGTTGACCTCCATCGTCACCCGCGCCCTGCACACGGTCTGACCGTGACGAGGCCCAGCCGCGGACGGAGCGGGCGGGACGGCGGCATGGTCACTGCCGAGACGGCGGCGGTCCTGCCAGTGCTGGCGGTGCTCACAGCGGCAGGCCTCTGGGGGATCTCCGCTGTCGGTGCCCAGATGCGTTGCGGTGACGCAGCGAGGGAGGCCGCGCGAGCCGCGGCCAGAGGCGAGCCGGCTGCCGAGGTTGCGGCCATCGCGGCCAGGGCGGCTCCGCGCGGGGCGGTGCTGTCGTCGGCGAGCAGCGGCGGTCTGGTGAGCGTCACCGTGACCGCCCGCGTGGGCCCGTTGGGCCGGTGGTTGCCAGCGGTCGAGGTCTCCGGCGCTGCTGTGGCCGAGGCCGAGCCCGTAGCCGGAAGGTGAGGACGTCGAGAGGGGCACGTCGGGCGACAGGTCGAGGGTGCGGCGCCGAGGTCGGCTCGGCCTCGATCTGGGTCCTCGGGCTGGCCGCCGGGGTGCTGGCCGTCGCCTGCCTGGTCGGCGTGGTCGCCTCAGCCGTGGCCGCTCGCCACCGGGCCGAGTCCGCAGCCGACCTGGCGGCACTCGCCGGGGCGATCGCCGCCCGTGACGGGCGGGACGGCTGTCGCGAGGCCGCCGTCGTGGCCACCGCCAACCGAGCCGTCCTCACCGCGTGTCACGTCGGCAACGACTCCTCGGTCACCGTCGTGGCCGGCGTCACCCCGCCGGCGGCCGTCAGCCGGTGGGTGGCGGGAGCTGCCACGGCGACGTCCCGGGCCGGCTGGTGAGCGGCGCCGAGGAGTTGCCCTCCGGCTCAGGGGTTGTTGGCCGGGGGAGCGGGTGGCGTGCTCGCAGCCGACGTCTCCCGGGGATACTTCCCCCCCAGGACGTAGTCGGCGCCGGCGCGCCGGGTCTCCGTCGGATAGGCGTCGACGTCCCCTGTGCTGACCACGCGGGGACTGCGCGACGTCTCCTCGACCGACTCGGCGTTGCGCCGCTGCTCATCCTCGAGCTGCGCAGCCAGCCGCTTGTTCTCGTCCCGCGTGCGGGCGATGGTCCGGTCACGGTCCCGCCGCCGACGGCGGGAGCGCATCTGGCCGGACAGGACGGAGAAGAGGCCGAGGGCGATGACCGCGCCCGCGGCGGCGCCGAGCAGGAGCACCCGCCCGGTGCCCAGGGTGCCGAGGTGCCAGCCGAGCAGGTGAATGTCCGCCGTGCCGCTGCTCGAGACCCCCATGTCCACAAGGGCGACGAGACCGATGATGAGCAACAGCAAGCCGATGACGATCATCGTGCAACCCCTTCCGCCGGGCCGGGCTGGTGGCAGCACCCGGGCGACGTGGGACTACCCGCTGTACGCCGCTGTCACTCCGAGTCGGTCGGTCGGGGCGGAGAGGTCGACGGGCAGCGCCGCGAGGGCCGCCCGCAGCAGGCGGCAGGCGCCCGCCTTGTCCAGGGGTTCGTTGCCGTTGCCGCACTTCGGCGACTGCACGCACGAGGGGCAGCCGGTCTCACAGCTGCACGAGCCGATCACGTCCAAGGTCGCCTGCAGCCAGGCCCGGCCGGAACGGAATCCCTGCTCGGCGAAGCCAGCCCCGCCGGGGTGGCCGTCGTAGACGAAGACGGTCGCCAGCTCGGTGTCGGCGTGCAGGGCGGTGGACACGCCGCCGATGTCCCACCGGTCGCAGGTCGCGAACAGCGGGAGCAGCCCGATGGATGCGTGCTCGGCCGCGTGGGCCGCGCCGGGGATATCGGTCCAGCCGAGCTCGGCCTGCTCGAGGACCTCCGCGTCGACGGTCCACCACACCGCCCGGGTGCGCAGCTTGCGGACCGGGAGGTCGAGCGGTTCCTCACCGAGGACCTCGCCGGTGCCCAGCCGCTTCTTCAGGAAGCCGACGACCTGGTTGCTGACGTCGACCGTGCCGAAGTGCAGGGCGACACCCTGTCCGGCCTGCCGCTGCAGCGTGTCGACGATGGCGATGTCCGTGGTGTCCCGCGCGGAGGTGCTGTAGTCAGGGTCGGCTCGGTGGACGAGGGCCACGCAGTCGTCGAGGTCCAGCTCGCTCACCAGGTGGCTCTCGCCCTGATGGACGTAGACCGCTCCGGCGTGGACGGTGTTGTGCGACATCGCGTTGTCGACCGTGCCGAGCAGCCGGCCGGTCTCCGCCTCGACCACGCGTACGGGAGCCCCGCCCGTGCCACGCAGGTCGGCCAACGCGGTGGCGCGTTCGCGGCGGGTCCAGTACCACCCGGTGGGCCGACGCCGCAGCAGCCCGCGCTCGACCAGGTCGGCAAGGACGTCGTGCATCGCCGTCCCGAACACCTCACCGTCCTCGTCGGTCAGCGGCAGCTCTGCCGCAGCTGCGCACAGGTGCGGACCGAGCACGTACGGGTTGGCCGGGTCGAGCACCGTCGCTTCGACCGGACGGCCGAACAGGGCGGCGGGATGGTGGACGAGATAGGTGTCGAGCGGGTCGTCCCTCGCCACCAGCACCGCCAGTGCACCCTGGCCGGCCCGTCCGGCCCGCCCCGCCTGCTGCCACATCGAGGCGATGGTGCCGGGGAAACCGGTGATCAGGACGGCGTCCAGGCCGGCGATGTCGACGCCCAGCTCGAGGGCCTGGGTCGCGGCCACGCCCAGCAGGCGGCCGGTCTGCAACGCCGACTCGAGCGCCCGTCGCTCCTCCGGCAGGTAGCCGCCGCGGTAGGCCGCGACCCGTCGGACCAGGCTCTCGTCCACCTCGCCGAGCAGCCGCCGGGTGGTGGCGGCGATCGCTTCGGCTCCGCGTCGGGACCGTACGAACGCGATGGTCCGCACGCCGGCGACGACCAGGTCGGTCAGCAGGTCGGCGGTCTCGGCCGTGGCGGTGCGGCGTACGGGCGCGCCATTCTCACCGGTGAACCCCTGCTGCAGCGGCGGCTCGACCAGGGCGAAGGCCAGCGAACCCCGCGGGGAGCCGTCGTCGGTCACTGCCGTCATCGGGACGCCGGTCAGCCGCTCGGCTGAGACCGTCGGGTCGGACACGGTCGCCGAGGCCAGGATGAACACCGGGTCGGCACCATATTTCGCGCAGAGCCGGCGCAGCCGGCGCAGCACCTGGGCGACGTGCGACCCGAAGACCCCGCGGTAGCCGTGGCACTCGTCGATCACCACGTAGCGCAGACCGCGGAGGAACTGCGACCAGCGGGCGTGTCCGGGCAGCATCGCGTGATGCAGCATGTCCGGGTTGGTCAGGATGAAGTTGGCGTGGCCGCGGACCCAGTCCCGCTCCTCGCGGGGAGTGTCGCCGTCATAGGTGGCTGCGCGGACCTGGGTCAGCTGCAGGCTCCTGATCGCCCGCAACTGGTCCATCGCCAGCGCCTTGGTCGGCGAGAGATAGAGCGTCGTGCGCGGCCGCAACCCGTCACCGCTCTCGACCAGCGTGGTGAGCGCCGGGAGCAGGTAGGCCAACGACTTGCCGGAGGCTGTGCCGGTCGCCACCACGGTCGAGCGGCCGGACCAGGCAAGCGTCGCCGCCTCGGCCTGGTGCGTCCAGGGCGCCGCTACCCCGGCCAGCCGCAGCCGGTCGACGACCAGGGGCGAGACCCACGCCGGCCAGTCGGTCGTCCGGGCCGCGCGGGCGGGCACGTGCTCGACGTGCGTGACGTCGCCGGCCCGGGATCCCAGGGCGCCCGCCATCAAGCGGCCGAGGGACCCGTCGGCTGCGGCGAGAAGCTCACCGATCGGCTGTGCTGACACGACGAGTCAGTGTGGCATGGCCCTCGGACGGTTGCGTCCCTCGACCGAGACCCGCCAGGTGACGAGGGCGTGCCAGGCTCTGCGTTGCCCGCCCCCAGCGGGCAGCACAGAGCCTGTGCAGCACCGTCCCGCACCCCGGACCTTGCCCGAAGACTGTGCGTGACCCGCCGTCGCCGAGGCCTCCGCACAGACGTCCCAGGCCACGCAGGTGATCATGGTTTGGCCGTATGGCCGCCGGCGTTCAGCGGGCGTGGTTAGATCGGTGGATCATCGGGTACGGCGTCCCCGGCCGCACCGGAGCGCGACAAGGTCCCCCCTGTCCGCTTCGGTCGTCGTAGGCTCGCCTGCGGTCGTATCGTCTGCAGGTCGGGCCGATCGTGCCTTGGTGACCTTCGTTGTTTTGTCGAGCACGCCGCGCTCCCGTCGGGAGCGCCCTAGAGCCGTACTGGCGCTGGAGGACTTGTGGACCTGTCCCTGTCGACCCGGACCGAAGGCGATGCGACTGTCGTCGTCGTGGGCGGAGAGATCGACGTCTACACGGCGCCGAAGCTGCGCGAACAGCTGATCGACCTGGTCTCGAGCGGTAACTACCACCTCGTGGTCGACATGGAGGGGGTCGACTTCCTCGACTCCACCGGGCTGGGCGTGCTGGTCGGCGGCCTCAAGCGGGTGCGAGCCCACGACGGCTCCCTGCGCCTGGTCTGCTCCCAGGAGCGGATCCTGAAGATCTTCCGGATCACCGGGTTGACCAAGGTCTTCCCGATCCATACCTCGGTCGAGGAGGCGTTGTCGGCGACTGACTGACCGGTCGCCGCTCCCTCATGCCCACCGTCGAGATCCGGTTCTCCCCCCTGCCAGCGCATGTCCGCACGGCGCGGATGATGGCGGTTGCGGTCGCCCGCCGGTCCCACGTCGAGGACTCCGCGCTCGACGAGCTGCGTCTCGCCGTGGGCGAGGCGTGCTCGCGCGCGGTCCGGCTGCACCAGCGCCATGCTCCGGGCGTGCCCGTCGAGATGTTCCTGCACGACGACGACGGGTCCTTCGCCGTGGATGTGGTCGACCGGGGCCCGTACGACGCTGCGCCGTCGGAGGACGAGGGTGCCGACCTGGTCGAGCAGCTGGACTCTGCCGAGGTCGAGCCGGACGAGCTCGCCGAAGGACTGCCCTCCGGTGTGGTCCTCGCGGTCATCGCCGGACTGGTCGACTCGGTGACGATCTCGCCCGGCTCGACCGGGGGCACCCGGGTTCACATGGAGTGGCCGGCCGGCCCCCGGGCTGCGGACACGGTGACCATGGAGGAGCACGAGATCGCCTACGACCTGCCGGTCTGATACCGAGTCGCAACTCGTGTCCCCACGCCCGGTTTGGTCGAAAGCCCGCCCCGCTCGGTAATATGCCGCGTCTGCCTCGACCACACGCGGGGCCGGCCTGACGACGGCGTCAGGCCGCTGACCGCATCGGTCGGCCGCCCTCGCCGCACCTACGAGGAGGACCCATGCTCCGGACCACGAGCCTCGCCGCGTCGGGCGGAGGGCTCACCACCCATGTGACCGGTGGCGACTACACGATGGTCATCGTCGTCGCGGTCATAGCCCTGGCGGCCCTGGGTGTTGCCGGCTTCCTCGTCCGGGAGGTGCTCGCGGCGAGTGAGGGCACCCCGAAGATGCAGGAGATCGCCAAGGCGGTCCAGGAGGGCGCATCGGCCTACCTGGCCCGCCAGTTCCGCACCCTCGGGGTGTTCGCGGTCATCGTCTTCTTCGTCCTGCTGGTGCTGCCGGCCGACTCCACCAACGTGCGGTGGGGCCGGTCGTTGTTCTTCCTGCTGGGCGCCGGCTTCTCTGCACTGACCGGGTTCACCGGCATGAGCCTCGCCGTACGCGGCAACGTCCGGGTCGCGGCGGCTGCCCACGCCGAGGGGTCCCAGCGGGCGCTGCGGATCGCCTTCCGTACCGGTGGCGTGGCCGGCATGTTCACGGTCGGGCTGGGCCTGTTCGGCGCCTCGCTCGTCGTCCTGATCTACAACGAGCAGGCGCCGCAGGTGCTCGAGGGCTTCGGCTTCGGGGCCGCGCTGCTCGCCATGTTCATGCGCGTCGGCGGTGGCATCTTCACCAAGGCCGCCGACGTCGGCGCCGACCTGGTCGGCAAGGTCGAGAACAACATCCCCGAGGACGACCCGCGCAACGCCGCCACGATCGCCGACAACGTCGGTGACAACGTGGGCGACTGCGCCGGCATGGCCGCCGACCTGTTCGAGTCCTACGCCGTGACCCTGGTCGCCGCGCTGATCCTCGGCTCGGCCGCGTTCGGCTTCAAGGGCATCGTCTTCCCGCTGATCGTGCCGGCCATCGGCGTGGTCACGGCCGTGATCGGCATCTTCGCGGTGGCTCCCCGCGAGAACGACCGCAACGCGATGGCCGCCATCAACCGCGGCTTCTTCCTCTCCGCGGTGATCTCCGCGATCCTCGTGGTCGCCGCCTCCTGGGCTTACCTGCCGACGAAGTTCAGCTCCTTCCCCGGCGTCCTCGGCGACCAGAAGGGCAACCCGCGGCTGATCGCGATCGTGGCGGTCATCATCGGTCTCGTGCTCGCCGCGGCGATCCAGGTGCTCACCGGTTACTTCACCGAGACCAACCGCAAGCCGGTCAAGGACATCGTCCAGGCCTCACTGACCGGACCGGCCACGACCATCCTGTCCGGCATCTCGGTCGGCCTCGAGTCGGCCGTCTACTCGGCGGTTCTGATCTGCACCGCCGTCTACTCCGCCTACCTGCTCGGCCAGCAGTCGGTGACCGTCTCCCTGTTCGCGGTGGCCCTTGCCGGTACGGGACTGCTCACCACCGTCGGCGTCATCGTGTCGATGGACACCTTCGGCCCGGTCGCCGACAACGCCCAGGGCATCGCCGAGATGTCGGGAGCTACGAGTGGGCCGGGCGCCGTCGCGCTGACCTCGCTCGACGCTGTCGGCAACACCACCAAGGCGATCACCAAGGGCATCGCGATCAGCACAGCTGTCCTGGCGGCGACCGCCCTGTTCGGCTCGTTCCGTACCGCGGTCATCGACACCGGCCTGATCAACCCGGCGTCCTTCGCGCTGTCCATCGACCGGCCGGACGTGCTCGTCGGCCTCATCCTCGGTGCCGCCGTGGTGTTCTTCTTCTCCGGCATGGCGATCAGCGCCGTCGGGCGTGCGGCCGGGCGGGTGGTCTTCGAGGTGCGCGAGCAGTTCCGGCTGCACCCCGGGATCATGGACTACACCGAGCGTCCCGACTACGGCGCTGTCGTCGACATCTGCACCAAGGACTCGCTGCGTGAGCTGGTCGTACCCGGCTTGCTGGCGGTGCTCGCCCCGGTGGCCGTCGGCTTCGGCCTCGGCTATGCCCCGCTCGGCGCCTATCTCGGCGGCGCGATCGCCTGTGGCCTGCTGATGGCGGTGTTCCTGTCCAACTCCGGTGGGGCCTGGGACAACGCCAAGAAGCTGGTCGAGGAGGGCGTCCACGGTGGCAAGGGCTCGGACGCGCACACCGCGACGATCATCGGCGACACGGTCGGCGACCCGTTCAAGGACACCGCCGGCCCGGCGATCAACCCGCTGATCAAGGTGATGAACCTGGTGGCGTTGCTGATCGCGCCGAGCGTGGTGAAGTACCACACCGGCGTCGACTCCAACACCGCCCTGCGGGTCTCGGTAGCGCTCGTTGCGGTCGCGATCCTCGTCACTGCTGTGGTCGTGTCCAAGCGCCGCCAGGTGCCGACAGCATCCGCGGCCGGCAGCTCGGAGCCGGTCGAGTCCGTCAGCGTCTGACGCCCTGGCGGTCGGGCCGTGGCCAGTCCCGCAGAGCTGATCGCGCGCGCCCAGGTGCAGACCGCCCGGGAGGAGCCGGTCAGGGGGCCTTGGGCGGG
>JAWWOL010000295.1:0-3491 GCA_033851695.1 Frankiales bacterium | reverse complement strand
TACCAGACCTGGAGGGCCCGCACCGAGAGCACCGGGTCGGTGCCGGGCGTTGTCACCGCGAGGTCGCTCATCCGTCCTCGCCCTCAGCGGTGTCGCCGATGGTCACCGGCAGCAGCCGGCGCCGGCGCAGGGTCGGGTTGACCATGTCGTTGAGACTCTCCCCCACCAGGGTCAGGCCGGTGACCAGCAGCACGATCGCCAGCCCCGGGTAGACCGACGTCCACCACACCCCACCCCCGATCTCCTCGAGCGAGCGCTGCAGGTCGTAGCCCCACTCGGCGGCATCGCTCGGCTGGACGCCGTAACCGAGGAAACCCAACCCCGCCAGGGTGAGCAGCGCATCCGCAGCGTTGAGCGTCGCGATGACCGGGACGTTCTGCACCACGTTGCCGAACACGTACTTGCCGATCACCGTGCGGGGCTTGGCGCCTAACACCTGGGCGGCCTCGACGTAGGGCTCCTCGCGGACGCTGATCACGCTGTTGCGGATGACCCGGAAGTACTGCGGCACATAGATGACGGTGATGGACAGGGCCGCAGACATCACGCCACCGAATGCAGCACCCAGGAAGCTGAACTTGCCGCCCATGTAGACCGCGACCAGGATCGCCAGCAGCAGCGACGGGAAGGCGAACATCGCGTCCATGACCAGCACCAGCACCCGGTCGAGCCAGCCGCCGAAGTATCCGCTGTAGAGGCCCAGCGGGACTCCGATCAGCAGCGAGAAGATCACCGCAAGGACGATGACCTCGAGCGCCGTACGAGACCCGTACACGATGTGCGACAGGACGTCCGTGGAGATGACGTTTGTGCCGAACGGGTGCGACCCGGAAGGCTTACCACTCTTGGGGAATCGCACTCCCCCACCGGTTTGGTACTGGTCGAACCGGTACGGCGAGATCCACTGCGCGAAGACCGCCATGACCACGAACACCGCGACGATGGCGACGCCGACCCACAGCGTCCATTTCGGTAGGCCGCGCGCCTCCCGGACGGGAACCAGCGACCGGCGGAGGGTCTGGGTGAGCGTCATCAGTACCTCACCCGCGGGTCGATGAGCGCGTTGACCAAATCGATGATGAGGCTGATGCCGACTACGATGAGTGCGAAGACGGTGACAATGCCTTGTACGGCGGCATAGTCGCGTTGATTGAGAAAGTGGATGAGGGCCTGGCCGATGCCCGGCCAGTTGAAGGTCGTCTCGGTGAGGACCGCACCCGAGAGCAGCAGCGCCGCCTGCAGCCCGACGATTGTGACGACGGGCACGAGGGCGTTGCGGAAGGCGTGCCGCATGAGGACGCCGAACTCACCGATGCCCCGGGCCCGCGCCGCCTCGATGTAGTCGGCCTGCATCGTCTGGATGATGTTGACCCGTACGAGCCGGACGAACACGCCGCACAGCAGCAGCCCTAGCGTCACCCCCGGCAGAATCAGGTGGACGAGGACGTTGCGCAGGTCGTCCCAGCTCCCGTCGATGATGGCGTCGATGACGTAGATGTGCGTGTGCGACCGGGTGATCAGATCCAGGTCCTGCAGAGTGTCGGCCTGGCCCGAGCCGGGCAACCAGCCCAGCGTGGAGACGAACAGCAGCTGGAGCAGGATGCCCACGTAGAACACCGGAGCGGCGTAGGTGAGGAAGCCGAACAGCCGTCCGCCGACATCCACCAAGGAGTCCCGGAATCGGCCGATCAGCAGGCCGAGACTGAGCCCGATCACCAGCGCGAAGAGCAGGGCGGCGACGGACAGCTCGAGGGTCGCCGCGCCCTCATGCGTCACGATGCTCCAGACCGAGCGGTTTTCACTACTCGAATGGCCGAGGTTGCCGTGCAGGATCTGGTTGAGATAGGTGCCGTACTGCTGGATCAGTGGCTTGTCGAAGCCTCCGGCGTGCCGCAGCTCGTCGATCTGCGCCTGGGGAAGGCGACCACCCTGAGCCGCCTGGACCGGGTCCCCCGGAGCGACCCGCATCAGGATGAAGACCACCGTGAGCAGGATCCAGACGTTGGGCACGACCAGCAGCAGCCTGGTCACGATGTAGCCGCGGAGCGACCCGTTCCTGTTTGCCATCTACGCGCCGAGCCAATCGATGGGGATGGGTGCGGACCTGACAACGCGGCGCCGGGATGGCTGGACCATCCCGGCACCGCGTTCATGGCGTCAGGACTTGCCGAGCACCCAGAACCGGAAGATGTAGTCCGGCAGCAGCGTGTCCGACAGACCGGTCACGTTGCCGGACTGCACGGCGATCTGCTTGCCCTGCCACACCGGGATGGTCGGCGCGTCAGGGGCCGCGGCGTCCTGGATGGCCTTGAAGTCTGCCGTCCGCTTGGCAGCGTCGGTGCTGGCCTTCTCACCGGTCAGCAGGCCGTCGATGGTCTTGTTGACGTAGTGGTTGTTGAAGAACGGCGTCGGCCCGTAGAACTCGCCCACGTAGTCGTCGGTGTCCGGGTAGTCCGGGAACCAGCCGAGCTCGTAGATCGGGTACTTGTCGGTGGAGTAGGCCTTGGAGTAGGCGTCCCACTCGGTGGACTGCAGGTCGACCTTGAACAGCCCACTCGCCTCGAACTGCCGCTTGAGCTCGGTGTACTCGTCACCCGAGAGCGACCCGTAGTGGGCCGGGGTCCACCACATCTGGATGCTGACAGGGGTCTTGAGCCCTGCCTTGGTCAGCTCGGCTGCGGCCTTGGCCTTGTCCGGAGCCGTGCCGTAGACGGTCTCGTAGCTCGTCGTCGCGCCGTCGAGGCCCTTAGGGACCATCGAGTAGAGCGGGTCGACCGTCCCGTCGTAGACGTTCTTGGCGATCGACGGCCGGTCGATCAGGTAGGCCATCGCCCGCCGGATGGCGAGCTTCTGCGCGTCGGTGCCACCGGGCATCGTCTTGAGGTTGAAGACGATGTAGCGGATCGCGCCGCCCGGGCCGTCGACCTCCTTGACCTTGTCCTTGCCCTTGAGCTCGTTCAGCGTCGTCGGCGTGAAGTTCGGGTAGGCCACGTCGACCTTGCCGGCCTCGAGGTCGAGCTTGAGCGGGGCTTCGTCCTTGTAGTACTGGATGATCAGGCCGCCGTTGGACAGCTTGAGGTCACCCGCATAGTTCTTGTTCGGCACGAACGAGGCGATCTGCTTGGTCTGGTAGGTCTTGAGCGCGTACGGGCCCGAGCCGATCACCTTGTCGTCCGGCTCGAGCTTGTCGGCCGGGAACACCTTGGAGTCGACGATCGCGGCGGCACCGGTGCCCAGGATCTGGTTCCAGAGCGAGTTGCCGTCCTTGAGCGTGAACACCACGGTGGAGGGGTCCGGAGCGGTGGTGACCACGCTCGCCAGCAGGCTGGACGGGCCGTTCGGGTCGGCGATCTTGATCACCCGGTCGAAGGACCACTTGACGTCGACGCTGGTCAGCGGGTCGCCGTTGGAGAACTTCAGCCCTGGCTTGAGCTTGCAGGTCCAGACCTTGAAGTCGGCCGAGGACGTGCAGCCCGAGGCCGCGTCCGGGA
>JAWWOL010000276.1:0-7181 GCA_033851695.1 Frankiales bacterium | reverse complement strand
GCGCGGTCGGCGGACGCGGTGTCGGGACGCACGCGGGCATCCTCGGCGCTGGTCATGACAGTCCTCTCAGCCTGTGGCGACCAGAGTGTGCTGGCCGGCCGGCGACGACACCGTACCGTCCGGGTGGACCGTCAACAGATAGAGCGTGCGCCGGATGGGCCAGGTCTGGCTCGCGGGCGAGGTCAGCGAGGGCTTCCACCGGTCGCTGAGGACGCGCGAGAGCGGCGTGACCTTGGGCACGACCCCGCCGGGACCGGCCGGCAGCGACGTGGGGTCATCGGTCAGCAGGACCAGGGTCCGGCCCGCCGCTGCGGCGTTGACCCGCATCTGCGCCAGCTCGTCGGCCCGCAGCGGGTGGTAGTTCGTCGGGGCGGCGCTGGACGGCAGGCCGGTCACCGGCACCCGGCAGTAAGCCCGGACCGTCATCGAGTAGCCGAACCACAGGCCGGCGGCGACCACCACCGCGGCCTTCGGGGGCAGGTTGTCACACACGTTCTCGACCTCGGCGAGCTGTGGCACCCCCTCGCGCACCCCTCCCAGCGGGAGGTCGGTCCGCAGGGTCAGCCCGAGCGCCGCCAGGCACAGCACGCCGACGCCGACCCGGACCCTGCGACCGTGGCGAGCGAGTCGCCGGCCGAGCAACGCGGCGCCGATCAGAAAGCCGGGGATCACGATCGGCAGGAACCGGCGGATCGACCAGATCTGGTCGGGAGTGATGTCCGGGTAGGTCAGCGAGATGAGGCTGTAGGACCCGAAGATCAGCAGGAAGCCGAGCTCAGCTGGGCGACCCGTACGGCCGGTGCGTCGGACCAGCCAGGCGATGCCGAGCACGCCGCCGGCCACGACGATGGCACTGTCGTACCAGCTCAGCCAGGTCAACGTGTTCTCCGCGTAGCTGCGGGTGCCGTCGACGACCTGGTGCGCGTCCCGCTGCCAGAAGGCGACCCAGTTGGTGTAGGTCGGCCCGATGTACTGGTGGGCGGTCAGCCACAGCGGCCGGGTCGCCCCGACGACGGCGAGCACGATCAGCAGGACGGCGACTCCGGTTGACAGCCGCGCCGCCAGGCGCTGGCCCTTCTCGCGCCACGCGCCACCGCGCCAGGCCACCGCCACGACCGCTGCACCGACCAGGGCGATCAGCAGGGCCAGGACGCCCGGGATCACCGCCTCCGGCGCGTGGCCGTTGCGGCCGTACCAGTAGAGCGGGCTCAGCGTCGCGGTGAGCCGCATGCCGATCGCGTACGGGACCAGCGCGGCCAGCACCAGGGCGCCGACCTCGAGGCCCGCTCGGCGGCGGGTGCCTCCGGGCGTCCTGGCGAGCTTCATCGTCCCGTAGCCGGCCACGGCGAGCAGGAAGATGCCGCCGTCGATGCGGGCCAGCCCGGTCGCGCCGCCGGTCAGCCCGGCGACCAGATGGAGCGGGATCCCACCCCGTCGCTCCTGCTTCTCGCAGGCGAAGAGCAGCGCCAACCCGCCGAGCAGGAAGACCATCGCCGTCGGCTCGCTGTAGACCGCTCGGCTGAAGTGCATCATCGGCAGCGAGACCGCGAGGAGGGTCATCGCGCCGAGCGCCCACCACTCACGTACGAAGCCTCTGGCCAGCGCGAAGAACGCGAGAAGTGCTGCGCCGCCGATGAACGGGGCGACCCGGAGCAGCCAGGCGTCGCTGATCCAGCCGCCCATCGCCACCAGCATCGGCGCGGCGTTGGGGTACTGCGTCTGCACCTCGCCGGGCTTGGTGTCGCCGAAGCCGACGGAGGACGCCGTCACCCCGGGCAGGCTTCCGAACACCGCGGAGTCGGTGGCGATGCGGGCAGTGTCGTGGTGGGCCAGCCACTGCGCCGTCACCGCATAGGTGCCCGGGTCGCGCGCGACCACGATGTCCTGTGCCGAGAAGGCGACGTTGAACCCCACGGTGCCGGCGACCACGGCCAGGGCCAACAGGTTGGGCCAGACCGTACGGGAGTCTGCCGCCGGGGCCCGGCGCAGCACCACCCAGCCGGCGAGGGCAGCCGCCGGCAGCCCGATCGGGAGCACGAGGGCGGCCCGGTAGTGGTCGTCGAGCAGGCAGACCGCAGCGACCAGGGTCAGCGCGGCGAGCGCCGCGGCGATGACCAGCGGCAGGGCGGCGAGCCAGGCGGCGCCTCGGCGGGCCCTGGTCCGGGCTGCGGCCGAGGAAGGTTCGACGTCGAGGGTGGCCGCGAGGGGCGCGGGACGAAGGCGCTCGTCCTTGGCGCTGGGCATGCGGAACCTCTCTGTCGGCGGTCCCCGTAGCCTAGCCGTACCTGCTGCACGCCCTGCCCTGCGGCTCAGGCGTTGCGGACGAGGTGCAGCTCGGTGGTGGCGCCCTTGCCGCCGACCATGTAGGCCTTGATGTCGTTGCTGCCGTTGTGCCACAACGACGGCGGCACCAGTGCCTCGATCGCCAGCGGTGCCCCGTTGTCGGCGTAGGTCGGCACGACCGCACCGATCACCCCGTTGACGACGATGGCCACCGTCCCGCCCACCTTGCCGTTGAGATGGCCCCAGATCAGCGTGGGCACCCGGCTGGTGGAGGTCACGCCTCGGGCAGCAGCATTGACGGAACGGTTGAGCGAGAGGGTCAGCGAGCTGTTGCCGGCCACCCGCAGCGCGGTGACGCGCTTGCCCAGCAGGTCCGGTCTGGGCCCGAGCTTGTAGAGATCGGCGGGGCTCTTGGCGTTGCCGAGCACGCCGCCATAGCCCTTGATGACCTTTTGGTAGTCGGCCACCGGATTGGGGATGGCCAGCTTCTTGCCCGGTGTGTTGAACCAGAATTTGTCCGTCGTGGTCCGCGGGGCCTGCAGCGCCGACTGGCCGTCGAGCGCCTGCGGCAGCTTGACGTGCAGTGCGTCCGCAAGGGTAGCCACGAGGTCGACGTTGCTCCAGTTGCGCTGGTCGAGCTTGCCGACCGTCTGTCCCGGCATCTTGAAGAACATCGGGACCCAGGACAGGTCCGGCGCCGTGACGGCGTTCATCGCGCGCGCCTGCTGGCCGGCGACGAAACCCTCGCCGTGGTCGGCCGTGACGACGAGCAGGGTCTTGTTGAGGATCTTCTCGGCCCGGAGCTTGGTCAGCACGTCGCCGAGCAGCTTGTCCGCGTAGGACAGCTGCATCATCTCGCGGGCCAGGTTGACCTGGACCGGCCAGGCCTGGTTCAGCCAGCCACCGTTCTTGTCGTCATGGCCCGGACCGGTCGCCGGGTAGGGGTAGGGCCGGCCGGTGTCGGTGAAGTGCCACGGCCCGTGCGGCAGCAGCACGTGGAGGAACTTGAAGCTCGGCTTGGTCCCCTTGGGGTCCGGCGACAGGGTGTTGACGAAGGCCTTGACCCGGGACGGCTGGTCGGCACCGAGGTTGACGAAGAGGCACTCGGTCGAGGTGCAGGTGGCGGCGGCGTTGTCCGCTGCGGTCGTGGTCGTGCCGGACCCGGTCGACGTCGTCGAGGCGTCAGCGGCCTGGAAGTCCGTGGAACCGGCGTCGGCGAACTCGGTGGTCGGGTCGGTGGTGTCCTTGAACGGCGAGATGATCTTCTCGAGCGCCGCGCCGCTGTCCTTGAGGGTCGGCGCGAGACCAGTCGCCTGCTGCACCTTGGTGGTGGTCTTGCACACGCTGGTCGGGCACAGGGCGGTGATCGTCTCGGCGGCGGAGACGTTGTAGGTGCCGGCCAGCTCGGCAAGGATGTTGTCCTTGTAGCTGCTGTAGACGGGTGGCAGCGCCTTGGCGGGATATTTGCCGCGCAGCATGGCGGGCACCGCGTAGGGGGTGAAACCGCTGACGCCGGTCGCGTTGCGGAACCACGTGGTGTTCTTGGAGAGCCAGGCGAAGTTGGGGAACAGCGCCGCGTTGACGGTGCCGTCGGGACGCAACAGGCTTCGCAGCGGGAACTCGTCGAAGAACATCATGACGACCGGCGGGTGCGCGACCGGCGTGACCCCGACCGGGGAGACGGTGTCCCCCGGTGCCCTGCTCAGGGTGCTCTCGGTGGCGACCGGCAAGGACTGCGCGAGCGATGGCGGGGCGCTGCCACCGACCGCCTGGCGGACCAGGGCCCCGGAGGGTGAGGTCGCGACGAACAACAGCGCGAACACGAGCGGGGCGGGAGAGGCGTAGCGCAGGTAGAGGCGCAGGGTCTCGCTGCGGACAACCATCACGGTCACCCCGATCGCGAGGATGCCGGCGATCACGGCGAGCGGGTAGCCCTGGGGCACCGGCCGGCCCTTGCCGACCTCGATCAGGATCAGCGCCGCGAGTGCGGCGACGAAACCGAGGTGCAGCCAGCGGGCGGCGACCCGGGAGACCAGGGCGACGACCCGCTCGGCCGACCACAGGACCAGGGTCGGCACGAAGGTCACCACGAGGACGAACCCGACCATGGACAGCGAGTCGACCCGCCGGTAGCTGAACAGCTCCGGGGCCTTGCCGGTCTCGGACAGCAGCGGCTGAGCCAGGGCGAACCCGGTCAGCACGAAGATCTCGAGCAGCTCGCGGCCGCCGACCCGCGACCACAAGCTCCGTCTGGCCGGGGTCGGGGCGGGCTTCGTCGCCTCGACGGCGTCCGGCGCAATCTCGGTCGTCATGGCGGCGGCCCCCTCTGGTCGTGCCTCGGCCGCGTCACCGGGTGCGTCCACGGAGGAGCCGCCCGGCCGGTCGGCCGGGGCGTCGGGCTGGAGGTCGTCGTCAGGCACGGGGGGTCGCGGCGTACAGGGTGCGCGTGCCCGAGGCGAGCTGCTCCTGCCGGTCGATCACGAACCGCTCCTCGAGCAGCCGCTGGAACACCTCAGCCCGGTAGTCCGGGAAGGTGCCTGCCGGCTTGAGCGAGAGCAGCCGCTTGCCCATCGGGTCTGTGGGGTCGACCCACTCGATGACGAGGCGCGAGCCGAACGAGGCGTACCAGTCGAGGATCTGCGGCAGCGGCACGTTGGCCGTCAGCGCCAGGTGGTGGACCAGCGCCAGGCACAGGATCGCGTCAGGCTTGCGCCGGCTCTCGAACGGCAACCGCTCGGTGCCGCGCCAGCCGATGCCCGGCGAGGGGTCGGTGAGGTTCATCACCAGCGGCAGGATCTTCTTGTTGCGCTCCTGCTTGAGCGCGCGGTAGAGCGAGTCGATCGTCTGCTCGTCGCCGTCGACGGCGACCACGCTGTCGGCGTGCTTGACCGCCAGCCGTGAGTAGGTGCCGTCGTTGCACCCCATGTCCCAGACCAGGCCCAGTTTTCCGGCTGTGCTGCTCTGGGCCCACGCGGCGAGCGCCGAGTCGACGAAGGCGGCCTTCACGGCGCGCTCCTCGTCGGTGTAGGTGCTGGTCTTCTGGTAGGTCTCCCAGTGCGAGTCGGCCGCCTTGTAGGTCAGCTGGCCGACCAGCTTGCGGATGGCCTTGATCGTGGCCTTGGTGAGGTCGGCGGAGAAGCCCGACTCGGACAGCTCCTTCTTGAACGCCTCGCTGCCCTCCTTGTTGCCGGACATCTTGGTGTCCATGGCGGAGTGCAGGATCACGTGCTTGAGGACGCCCTTGCGCAGCGCGTCGCGGCCGCCGAACATCGCCCGGGCCTGCTGGGGGTCGATGCCGTCGATCTGGCCGCGCAGCCACGGCCGGAACGGGATCTCCCGGTGGGCCTGGATCATCAGCGGGAACAGGAAGGTCTGGCAGAACTGCCGGTAGCCGGCCCACGGACCGCCGCTGGAGCGCTCGAAGGACGGCACGTCGATGAACGTCGGCTGGGCGCCGCGCCACTGCACGTTGTACGCGTAGCCGTCCTTCATCGTCAGGCCCTCGTCCAGGGCCTCCGCGAGCAGGTCGAGGTGCAGGATCGCGGCGTCGCGCAGCTGGGAGAACGTCCACTCGTACGGGTAGCTGATGAACGGGATCCGCTCGTGCTTGAGCACCACCGGCCACGGCCGGGGCAGCTCCCCGAGACTCTGGCCGGCCTCCCCGCTCAGGACCTCGGTGCCGACCACCCGGCCGTCCTTGAGGGCGCGTGGGAAGAACGAGGTGTCGGCGAGTGCCTTCCAGTCACCGGCCGCGACGTCACCGAGACCGCGGTAGACCTCGCCGTCGGCGTAGAACACCGTGCTCGAGGGGTCGCGAAAGGACGCCGGCTCGACGGTGGCGCTCACGCGGCAGCCCGGAAGGTGACCCGGGTCGGGTGGAGCGAGGGACAGGTGGCGAACAGGCGCACCTAGCCCTCACCACCGGGGGTGTCCCAGGACGACGCAGCCGAGGCCTCGGACGCGGCGGAGGCGTCGGCCTGCTTGCTGTCCTTGCCCCGGAAGGGCGAGGTGATGCGCTTCCAGCCGGTCTTGGCGACCACGGCGGCACCGGCGGCACCGGCCACCACCGCCTGGGTGATCATGCTGGCGCTGTTGCTGTCCAGATAAGCGAGCATATGGAACTCCCGTCACGACCCCTGATTGCCGGAACTATATAGGTCCGGACTGCTTGCGGGTGCTTAACCCCCGTTCATCCTCCCGGCACGGCGGCGCATCGCCAAGCGGGCTCCCCCGATGAACGTGCTGTGAACTTGCTGCGGATCCCGGCGGACGCTCAGCCGACGAGGACAAGTCGGCTCACCGACTTCAGCCGCGCGGACGTCGCCACGAACCTTGTCTTCACCGCAGCGGAGACGAATGCCTTCCAGTGTCCCCAACGGTCGGACTTGACGGTGGTCGCGGTGACGAAACCGACCAGTCCGGCCCGGTGCAGCCCGACCACGACCTTCGTGGAGGGCGGCGCGAGTCCCGAGAGCCCGATGGCCGCGCCCGGCTTGACCTTGGCCGGTGCGACGAGGGTCGTGCCGACCGCCTTGACCAGCCGCGACGTGCCGGCCACCCCCTGCGACACCCCGTAGACCCGGTAGTCCAGGTCCGCGACGAACGACGTGTGCCACGACCCGTCCGCTGCCGCCACCACCGACCGGCGCTTGGTGTAGCCGACCGTGCCCTGCTTGTGGAACCAGACGTCGACGGCTGCTCCCGGCGAGGCCTTGCCGGTCACCAGCACCGTGCGGCCCCGTCCGATGCTGGCCGGAGCAGCGACCGTCGGCGCGGTCAGCCGCGGCCGCCAGAACGTGGAGCGCAGCCCGAACCGCAGTGCTGCCTGGTCCGTGACCGTGACCGACTTCGGCCGGCCCGCGCCGTCCAGCCCGGTCAGCACCACCGACCGGACCCTG
>JAWWOL010000259.1:0-3493 GCA_033851695.1 Frankiales bacterium | reverse complement strand
GTCGGCGGCCTGCGCACGGCGGTGGAGGACGGCCGGTCGGGCCTGTTGATCCCCGGCCACGACCCGGCCGACTACGCCGCCGCCGTACGCACGATCGTCGGCTCGCCGTCGTTGCGGCACAGCCTCGCCGAAGGCGCCGTCACCCACGCCAGCCAGTTCGGCTGGTCGGTCACCGCGGCCGGTGTGCTCGAGACCTATCGCGAGGCCCTCGAGGCCGCCCGCTTCACCCGGGCGCTGACCTCCGTCGCGCGTTAGCCCGGTGCCAGACCTCGGCCGGATCCTGGACGAGGGCGGGTTCTCGTACGACAGCCCTCGCCCGGGCGCTTACCTCGTCAAGCTCGAGGGCAGTCACCGGCTGGCGACCATGTGCTGGCTGGTGGTCGGTGACCACAGCCTGCTGGTCGAGGCGTTCTTCCTCCGCCGGCCCGACGACGACCCCAAGGCCCTGCACGCCTACCTGCTGGACCGCAACGCCTCGATGTACGCCGTGGCGTTCAGCATCGACCGGCTCGGTGACGTCTACCTGGTCGGCCGGCTGCCGCTCGCCGCGATCACCGCGGACGAGATCGACCGGTTGCTCGGCTGCGTCCTGACCTACTCGGACGGGACTTTCGACCGCGCCCTCGAGCTGGGCTTCTCCGACGCGATCCGCAGGGAGTGGGCTTGGCGGACCTCCCGCGGCGAGTCGACGGCCAACCTCGCGGCGTTCGCCCACCTCACCGACAAGCCGGCTGTGGGACCATCCCCCGCATGAAGGTCCTGATCACCGGCGGCGCCGGGTTCATCGGCAGCACGGTCGCCAGCGCGTGCCTGGAGGCGGGCATCACCCCGGTCGTGCTGGACGACTTCAGCACCGGGCGGCCCGAGTTCGTGGCCGGCCGGCTGGCATACGAGGGCGACATCGCCGATGCCGCGCTGCTGGAGCGCATCTTCGCCGAGCACCCCGACATCGTCGCGACCCTGCACTGCGCCGCCAAGATCGTCGTGGCCGACTCGGTGGCCGACCCGCTCGCCTACTACGACAACAACGTCGCCAAGACCTTCGCGCTGGTCGGGCACCTGCTGCGGCTGGGCTGCACCCGGTTCCTGTTCAGCTCGTCGGCCTCGATCTATGCCGCCGGCGCCGACCTGACCGTCGACGAGGACTCGGCGCTCGCGCCCGGCAGCCCGTACGCCCGGAGCAAGCTGGTGGTCGAGCTGTTCCTCGCCGACGTCGCCGCCGCGACCGGGATGCGGGTGCTGTCCCTGCGCTACTTCAACCCGATCGGCGCCGACCCGCGGCTGCGCACCGGACTGCAGCTGCCGGCCCCCTCGCACGCGGTCGGCAAGCTGCTCGAGGCCCACCAGGCTGGGACGCCGTTCCACGTCACCGGCGTCGACTACGCCACCCGTGACGGCTCGGCCATCCGCGACTACATCCACGTCTGGGACCTGGCCCTGGCCCACGTTGCCGCGCTCCGCGAGATGGACCGGATCGTCGAGCCCGGCACCGCGCTGCCGATCAACGTCGGGACGGGAAACGGCACCACCGTACGCGAGCTGGTCGCGGCGTTCCAGGCGATCGTCGGCGACTTCCGGGCCGTCGAGGCACCGCGCCGCCCCGGCGACGTCATCGGCAGCTACACCCGCAGCGACCGGGCTGCCGACCTGCTCGGCTGGAAGGCCGAGCGGTCGCTCGAGGACGGTCTGCGGGACTCGCTCGCCTGGCTCGCCCACCGGCCCGACGTACTCGGTTTCTAAAGGTTGACCGCAGTCCCGCCGTCTCCCCTAGCAGGATCAGCAGACGGGCTGACCTGAGCCAGGGAGACACCGTGACCGATGCCCTGTACCCGATCGCGCGAGACGCCAGGGTCTACGTGGCCGGTCACCTCGGCCTGGCCGGGTCCGCCGTCTGGCGCCAGCTCGAGAAGTCGGGCTTCACCAACCTGTTCGGCGCGAGCTCGGGCGAGGTCGACCTGCGGGACCGGGCGGCCACCGCCGCGTACCTGCGGCGGGTCCGGCCCGAGGTCGTGGTCCTCGTCGCGGGCCGGGTCGGCGGGATCGTGGCGAACAACTCCTATCCGGCGGAGTTCCTCTCCGACAACCTGCGCATCCAGGTCAACGTCATGGACACGGCGCAGGAGCTCGGCGTCGAACGGCTGCTGTTCCTGGGGTCGTCGTGCATCTACCCGAAGTTCGCCGAGCAGCCGATCCAGGAGACCAGCCTGATGACCGGCGCGCTCGAGCCGACCAACGACGCGTACGCCATCGCCAAGATCGCCGGAATCATCCAGGTGCAGGCGCACCGCCGGCAGTACGGGGCACGGTGGATCTCCGCGATGCCGACCAACCTCTACGGCCCTGGCGACAACTTCCGCGAGGAGGTGGCCCACGTGCTGCCCTCGTTGATCCGGCGCTTCCACGAGGCGGCCCGCCGGGGTGACAGCGAGGTGGTGCTGTGGGGCAGCGGCAGCCCGCGGCGCGAGTTCATGCACGTGGACGACCTGGCCGCGGCGCTGGTCTTCCTGCTCGAGAACTACGACGACGCGCAGACGATCAACGTCGGCGTGGGTGAGGACGTCACCATCCGCGAGATCGCCGAGACGGTGGCCGAGGTCGTCGGTTTCACCGGCACCATCGTCCAGGACACCACCAAGCCGGACGGGACGCCGCGCAAGCTGCTCGACACCTCCCGGATCGCGGCGATGGGCTGGAAGCCCGAGATTCCGCTGGCCGCCGGCCTCGCCGACACGTACCGCTGGTTCCTCGACCACCAGGCCACCGCGCGGCTCTAGCGGCTGTACGGTCACGGAGCAGGGCGAAACCCAGCCGTCGTCACGCGGAAATCGTTCGGACACGGGCCACGCACACCCTGGGTTGTCCGGACCACCGAGCGAAGGGCTTGGCATGCTGTTCGACCTGCGGGTGACCGTCCCCGACCGTCCGGGTGCGCTGGCCCGGCTGGCCGCCTTGGTCGCCGACCACGGCATCGACGTCCGCGGCATCGAGGTGCTCGGCTCCAGCGACGACGGGGTGATCGACCACCTGCTGCTCGAGTGCGAGCCGGGCGACGCGCACGGCCTGACCGCAGCACTGTCCACCGAGGCGGGGTTCGTCGTCCTGGGCCTGCGCCGCTCCAGCCGGACCCGCGGGTCCGCTGCCGAGCTGGACTTCCTGCTTGCGCTGGCCGACAACATCCACCTCGGCGTCGACCTGTTCACCGACGCGATCCCGCGGATCTTCGCCGCCGACTGGGCGATCGCCTACCGGATCGAGCCGCGCGAGGTCAGCGCGCAGACCGCTCTCGCACCCTCGGTCGACTGGGACGGCCGGGTGCCGCGCCGGGCGGTACGGGTGACCGAGACCTCCGGGTTCACCCTGCCCACGGGCATGGGCGCCGAGATGGTGACGGTGGTGCTGGCGGACTCCTACGTGATGCTGCTCGGCCGCCAGGGCGGACCGCCGCTCCACGACGCGGAGGTGCTGCGGCTGCGCCAGCTGTCCCAGGTCTGCG
>JAWWOL010000235.1:0-5079 GCA_033851695.1 Frankiales bacterium | reverse complement strand
CGCCGTCGATCTCCAACGACGGGCGCCTGATCGGCTACACCTCCGATGCCAGCAACATCGTGGTCGGGGACAGCAACGGGGCCAACGACGCGTTCGTCTACGACCAGGTCGCCCACACCACCAGCCTCGTGTCGCAGGGCCAGGGCGGTGTGCTCGGCAACGGCGGGAGCTCGGCACCGGTGTTCTCGGCGGACGGCCGGTACGCGGCGTTCCAGTCCGACGCGAGCAACCTCGTGCCGGGGGACACCAACGGCAAGACCGACATCTTCGTACGGGACCTGGTCGCCGGCACCACCACGCGGGTCTCGGTCGCCGACAACGGCAGCCAGGCCAACGACGCCAGCACCGGACCCTCGATCTCCGCCGACGGGACCCGGGTGCTGTTCACCTCGCTGGCGAGCAACCTGGTCGTGGGCGACACGAACGCGGCGTCCGACGCCTTCGTCCGCCGGCTCTCGACCGGCGAGACGATCCGGGTGTCGGTCGGCACCGGTCAGCTCGCCGGCGGGTCGCTCGCCCAGACGATCTCCGGTGACGGCAGCCTGGCGCTGTTCACCTCGGCGGTGGCGCTCTTCCCGACGGACAGCTTCGGGATGCCGGACCTGTTCGCCCGTACCCTCGGCTGACCCCGCCGCCCCACCGGCAAGAGCTCATAAAAGGAGTCCTCCCGCTCGGCGGGAGGACTCCTTTGCCGTCGGCCCAGGCGATCAGCCCTCGTACTTGAGCCAGATGGTCCCGAGCGGCGGCAGGATCAGCGTCGCGGAGTGCGGCTGGCCGTGCCAGCTCTCGTCGGTCGTCTGCACCCCGCCGAGGTTGCCGACACCACTGCCGGAGTAGGCGGCCGCATCGGTGTTGACCACCTCGCGCCAGAACCCGGCCCGAGGCAGGCCGAGCTGATAGTCCGGGTGGGGGTTGCCGGCGAAGTTGGCCACGCAGGCGATGACGGAGTCGTCGCTGCCGAACCGCAGGAACGAGAACGCGTTGTTGCTGGCGTCGTTGGCGTCGATCCAGTGGAAACCCGCCGGGTCGTGGTCCTGGGTCCACAGCGCCGGGGTGTCCTTGTAGACCGTGTTGAGGTCGTGTACGAGGTTGAAGACGCCCCGGTGGTCGGGGGTGTCCAACAGCCACCAGTCGATCGACCGGGCCTCGGACCACTCGGACTCCTGGCCGAACTCGTCGCCCTGGAAGATGAGCTGCTTACCGGGATGGGCCCACATGTAGGCATAGAGCGCGCGGAGGGTGGCCAGCTGCTGCCAGCGGTCACCGGGCATCTTGCGCAGCAGGGATCCCTTGCCGTGCACGACTTCGTCGTGGGACAGGGGCAGGACGAAGTTCTCGGAGTAGGCGTACATCATCGAGAACGTCATCTGGTGGTGGTGGTACTGCCGGTAGATCGGTGGCCTGGTCAGGTAGTCGAGGGTGTCGTGCATCCAGCCCATGTTCCACTTGAAGCCGAAGCCGAGGCCGCCGAGATGGGTCGGCCGGGAGACCGCCGGCCATGACGTGGACTCCTCTGCGATCGTGACGATGCCCGGGACTCGCTTGTAGCAGGTGGCGTTCATCTCCTGCATGAAGCCGATGGCCTCGAGGTTCTCGCGGCCGCCGTACTGGTTGGGCAGCCACTCGCCGTCCTTGCGCGAGTAGTCGAGGTAGAGCATCGAGGCGACCGCGTCGACCCGCAGTCCGTCGATGTGGAATTCCTCGAGCCAGAAAAGGGCGTTGGCCACCAGGAAGTTGCGCACCTCGGACCGGCCGAAGTTGAACACCAGCGTGCCCCAGTCGGGCTGTTCGCCGCGGCGCGGGTCGGAGTGCTCGTAGAGCGCCGTGCCGTCGAACTTGGCCAGCGCCCACTCGTCCTTGGGGAAGTGCCCGGGCACCCAGTCGACGATGACGCCGATGCCGGCCTGGTGCATGCGGTCGACCAGCAGCCGGAAGTCGTCCGGGGAGCCGAACCGCGACGTCGGGGCGTAGTAGGAGGAGACCTGGTAGCCCCACGAGCCGCCGAACGGGTGCTCGGCCACCGGCAGGAACTCGACGTGGGTGAAGCCGAGGTGGGAGACGTACTCGACCAGCTCGTCGGCCAGCTGCTGGTAGGACCGGCCCTGCTTCCACGAGCCGAGGTGGCACTCGTAGATGCTCATCGGCGCGCTGTGCGCCGGGGTGGCCGCACGGCGCTGGAGCCAGTCGGCATCGCTCCAGGTGTAGTCGGGGGTGAACACGACCGAGCCGGTGCGGGGCGGGTGCTCGGTGGCGAACGCCAACGGGTCGGCCTTCTGCCGCAGAACCCCGTCTGCGCCGAGGATCTCGTACTTGTAGATGGTGCCGTCGCCGATGCCCGGGATGAACAGCTCCCAGACGCCCGAGGAGCCCAGCGCCCGCATGGGGTGCGCGCGGCCGTCCCAGTGGTTGAAGTCGCCGACCACGCGTACGCCGCGCGCGGCAGGTGCCCACACGGCGAACGAGGTGCCGGTCACCTGGCCGGCCAGGCTGGGGAACGTGTGCACCCGCGAGCCCAGCACCTGCCAGAGGTTCTCGTGGCGGCCCTCGCCGATCAGGTGCAGGTCGACCTCGCCGACGGTGGGCAGGTGCCGGTAGGGGTCGTCGACCACGCGCGGGTCGCCGTCGTAGGCCACGCGGATCCGGTAGTCGGGGACGGTGTCGCCGGGCAGGGCCGCAGCCCAGACCCCCTCGTGCACGTGGGTCATCGGGTAGCGCTGGCTGCCCACCTCGACCTCGACCGTGGTCGCGTGCGGGCGCAGGGTCCGTACGGTCACCACGCCGGCTGCCGGGTGGGCGCCGAGGATCGAGTGCGGGTCGTGGTGGGCCCCGGAGAGCAGCCGGTCGATCTCGGCGTGGGACACGGGAGCCGGGGTCAGCGTCGTTGGTGCCACGGTCTTCTCGGTCATGGTCAGCCCGCCAGCTTCTCGATGGTGCTCAGGGGGATGTTGACCCAGGTCGGGCGGTTCCGGGACTCGTAGACCACTTCGTAGACCGCCTTGTCGAGCTCGTAGGCCCGGAGCAGCGCAGCCTCCTCCCCGGGGTCCGTGCCGCCGCCCTTGACGTAACCCTCGCAGAAGGCCTCGCGGTTGCGCGAGGTCCACTCGAAGGCGCGGTACTCCAGCTGCTTGTCAGCCGGCTGCTCGGCGAGCAGGTGCCGCGCTGCGTAGTCGAAGGAGCGGAGCATGCCGGCGACGTCCCGCATCGGGCTGCTCAGCTCGCGGCGCTCCTCGAGCGGCTTGGTCGGCTCGCCCTCGAAGTCCAGCAGCACCCACCCGAAGTCGGTGCGCATCACCTGGCCCAGGTGCAGGTCGCCGTGGACCCGCTGCACCGTGGTGCTGCCGGCGTCCTCGCCGAGCCGGTCGAACACGGCGGCGATCGCGTCGGCGTACGGGGCGAGCTCCGGCGCGATGTCGCAGGCGGCGTCCAGGCGGGCGTGCATGGCCGCGCCGATGCCGTCGAGCTCAGCGCTGCCGAGGGCGCGGGTGGGCAGCAAGCGGGCAAGGTCCTGGTGCACCTCGGCGGTCGCCTGCCCGAGCCGCTCGGCCTCGCCGGCGAAGTCGCCGCCCACCTCGTCGGCGTGCAGGTCGCCCTCGGCGTAGAGGTCACGCACGCTGTTGAGGGCCAAGGCCCAGCCCTCGGTGCCGAACGTGAGGTATTCCTGCATCAGCCCGAGCGTGGTGGCCTGGCCTTCGAGGGTGCCGGCGATCCAGCCCACCGGCCGGGCGACGTGCGGCGAGCCGGCCGCTGCCAGCGTCCTGCACAGCTCGAGGTCAGGGTTGATGCCGGGGTGCACCTTGCGGAACAGCTTGAGGATGTAGGCGTCGCCGAAGACGACGGAGCTGTTGGACTGCTCGTTGGTCAGCAGCCGGCTGGGCAGCATGGTGTCGATGGGCGGTTCGGCGGCGTCGTCGTCCGGGCTGTGGGCGGAGACGAACCGGAGGTCGGCGACCGCCCGGTTGTCGGCGATGCCCCTGAGCAGGACGGACATCAGCTCCTGGTCGTGCACCGCGTCGTAGGCGAGCCGACTGCCGAGGATGCCGAGAGGGGACTGCTCGACCCGGTCCTGACCCTCGGCGCGAAGGCCCACTAGCACCTGATAGTGCTCCAGATCGCCGTCTGCGTAGGCAATCGCGACGAGGATTTCGTGCAGCGCCGGGTCACCCTCGAGCAGCGGAACGTCGTCCTCGATCCGCATGGACGTGACGGGCCTGCCCTTGCCGCCGAACCACCGCTGGCCCGGCAGCCATTCGGTCACGAGCTCGGCGAGCCTGGCATGGTCATCGATCATCGCTGGTCCTCGAGTCGGCTGATCCGGAACCAGAAGAAGCCATGACTGGCCACCGTGAGCAGGTAGGGCAGCTCACCGATCCTCGGGAAGTGCACACCGCCCACCAATTCCACGGGGGTGCTGCCCTCAAACCGGCGCAGGTCCAGCTCGACCGGCTGGGAGAACCGCGACAGGTTGTTGACGCAGAGCACGACGTCGTCCCCGAACTCGCGTACGAAGGCCAGGATGCACGGGTTGGCAGAGCCGATCTCGGTGTAGCTGCCCTGGCCGAACGTCGGGTGCCGCTTGCGGACGTCGATCATCCGCCGGGTCCAGTGCAGCAGCGAGTAGGTGGTCCGTGACTGCGACTCGATGTTCAGGGCCTGGTAGCCGTAGACCGGGTCCATGATGATCGGCAGGTAGAGCCGCTGCGGATCGCTCGTCGAGAACCCGGCGTTGCGGTCCGGGGACCACTGCATCGGGGTGCGCACACCGTCGCGGTCACCGAGGTAGATGTTGTCGCCCATGCCGATCTCGTCGCCGTAGTAGAGCACCGGCGATCCGGGGAGCGAGAGCAGCAACGCGGTGAACAGCTCCATCTGGTCGCGAGAGTTCTCGAGCAGCGGCGCCAGCCGGCGGCGGATGCCGATGTTGGCCTTCATCCGCGGGTCGCGGGCGTACTCGGTGTACATGTAGTCGCGCTCTTCGTCGGTCACCATCTCGAGGGTGAGCTCGTCGTGGTTGCGCAGGAAGATGCCCCACTGGCAGTTGTCCGGGATGGTCGGGGTCTGGGCCAGGATCTCGGAGATGGG
>JAWWOL010000227.1:0-2693 GCA_033851695.1 Frankiales bacterium | reverse complement strand
CGCCGACGAGAACTCCATCATGCGAGCCGCCACCGGGCAGCTGGCGGTGACCCCCGCATGACCGTCCTCGACCAGCCCACACCAGCGCTGTCTGTGCTGGGCCGCCGCAGCGACGTCCTGCTCCGTGCCCGCGAGCTGGGCATCTGCCTCGCGATCGTCCTTGTGTTCGGTCTGACCACGCTGAAGAACAGTGGGTTCGCCGGTGTCCTGAGTGTCCAGCAGCTGCTGACCGGCGCTTCGCTGTTCGCGCTGCTCGCGGTGGGCGAGACCATGGTCATCGTCACGCGCAACGTCGACCTGTCCGTCGGTTCCGTGCTCGGGCTGTCCGCCTACCTCGTGGGTGACTACTTCAAGCACAACCCCCACGCGCCCATCCTCATGGGCTTCGTGATCGGGATCGCGGTCGGAGCGCTCGTCGGCGCCATCAACGGGGCCATCACCACCCTGTTCCGGGTGCCCAGCCTGGTGGTGACGCTTGCGGCGCTCTACATCGTCCGCGGCGTCCTGGCCCGCATCGTGGGCGGCCGCCGCATCGAGTCCGACAGCATTCCCGAAAGCTTCCAGAAGATCGGCTACAAGACGGTCCCCGGCATCGACCGGCTGCCCTGGCTGGCGGTCCTGGTCATCGTCGTGGTGGTGATCGTCGCCTACACGATGAAGTCGTTCCGCTGGGCGCGCGACATCTACGCCATCGGCTCCAACCCCGATGCCGCAGCGCTGGCCGGCCTGTCGGTAGCCCGCCGCGTGTTCACCGCCTTCGTCATCAGCGGTGCGCTCGCCGGCCTCGGCGGAGCGCTCTTCCTCGCCGAGTTCGCCACGGTCGATGCCAGTGGTGGCACCGGCTACGAGCTGCAAGTCGTCGCAGCAGTCGTGGTCGGTGGCGTCGCCATCTTCGGCGGCAGCGGTACGGTCGTCGGCGCTGCGCTCGGCGCCGTGCTGCTCAACATGATCAACCAGTCACTCGGCGCGCTCGGCGTCTCGGCCTTCTGGACCTACGCCGTGGCCGGCGCGCTGCTGCTCCTCGCCATCGCCTTCGACCGCTGGGTGGGTCTGCGGGTCGCCAGCCGGCTACGTACCGGTGCAGGGGGAGCCCATGTCGTCTGACACCGCCGTCGCTCCCAGCTATGAAGGCACGGCCGTGGCCCCGCCGGCCTGGCGGCGCCTGCTGCGCTGGGAGACCGGTCTGGTCTTCCTGCTCATCGCCGTGCTGATCTACGGCCAGCAGCAGTCAACCCACTTCTTCACGACGACGAACATCTTCTTCATCGGCCTGAACATGGGCGAGATCGCCATCATGGCGCTCCCGCTCACGCTCATCATCGTCGTCGGTGAGATCGACCTGTCGGTCGCCTCGATGCTGGGCCTGTCCAGCACGCTGATGGGCTACCTGTACGCGCACCACTGGCCCATCGCGTTGTGCATGCTCGGCGTGCTCGCCGTGGGCGTGGCCGGCGGGGCGCTCAACGGCTGGCTGGTCACCGGTCTCGGCCTGCCGTCCATCGCCGTCACCATCGGCACCCTGGCGCTCTACCGCGGGCTGGCCGAGATCGTGCTGAAGGACCAGTCGGTGAGCTGGTCCACCGTCGGTCTCACGCACATCGGCACCAAGCCGGTCTCCGGCACCCAGCTCTCGTGGGCGACCCTCATCTTCCTGGTGCTGGCGATCGTCTACGGCGTGGTCCTGCACGCCACGGCGGCCGGCCGCTCGATGTATGCGATCGGTCTGCAGTCGGAGGCCGCCCGGTTCGCGGGCATCCGTGTGAAACGTATCAAGTTCCTGCTGTTCGTCCTCAGCGGCCTGGTCTGTTCCTTCGCCGGCATCCTGTGGACGCTCCGGTTCGCCACGTCCCGCTTTGACGCCGGCACCGGCCTCGAGCTCAACGTTGTGGCCATCGTGCTCTTCGGTGGCGTCTCGATCTTCGGTGGCAGGGGCTCGATCTTCGGCGTCCTTCTTGCCGTCGTCATCTTCGGCTGTCTGCAAACCGCCCTGACCCTGCAGAACGTCGACGCCCAGGTGCAGAACGTCGTCACCGGCGGACTGCTGCTGTTCAGCGTGATCCTGCCCAGTGCCTCGGATGCCTTCCACCGGCTCCGAGCCCGGTACGTGCACCGCCCCTAGCGCCCCGGCACGGCACCAACCTGCGCGCGATAGGCCCCCTGACTCCCATGGCACGACGGTCCCGCATCAACCAATCAGAGGAGAGCCACATGTTCCACAGTTCCCGAGTGCGCCGGCTTGGATCGGCCGCACTCGTCGTGTCGACCATGAGCGTGGGCCTTGCCGCCTGTGGCACCTCGTCGAAGTCGGGAGCCGCAGGCACCCCGAAGTCCTCCGCGGGCGCCGCCACGACGGCGGCCGCCACCAGCGGCGGAGCTGCCACGAGCGCAGCGGGGGCGACCAGTGCAGGCGCTGCAACTTCCGCCGCCGGAGCGACGTCGGGCGGAACGGCCTCCGGAGGCACCATCAAGAAGGGGCTGAAGATCTACTTCATCCCCAAGGACACGCAGAACCCGTACGAGGTCATCGCTGACAACGGTGGCAAGGCTGCGCTCGCCGAGCTCGGGGGCACCGTCACCGTCAGCAGCGGCACGGCGGACACCGCCGCGGCGCAGATCCCCTCGATCCAGGCGGCCATCCAGCAGAAGGCCGACGCCATCGTCATCGCGGGCAACGACCCGTCCGCGCTCTGCCC
>JAWWOL010000201.1:0-3426 GCA_033851695.1 Frankiales bacterium | reverse complement strand
CTCGTCCTGGACGACGCCGAAGTCTCCCGGCGGCATGCGGAGCTGACGCTGGGCACCGACGGCGCGGTCACCGTACGGGACCTCGGCTCGACCAACGGACTCGCCGTCGACGGGCTCCCGGTCGGATCGGCTGGGCTGCCCGCCGGCTCCGTGCTCCGCCTCGGTGAGTCGATGGTCGTGCTGGCGCCTCGGCGTCAGGACCCGGCGGCGCTCGTACGCGGCCCCGGCCCGGCTTCGCGGTTCAACCGGCCGCCCCGGGTGGTCCGGCCGGAGCCCGGGGCGGTCGAGATCGAGCAGCCGGTGGAGCCCACCCCGCCCGAGCGCGGCAGGCTGCCGATGGTCACCGTGCTCGTGCCGGTCGCGCTGGCCGGCGTGCTGTTCCTGACCATGCCGTCGAGCCCGCAATACCTGCTGCTGATGGCGATGTCGCCGCTGATGCTCGTCGGCAACCTGGTCAGCGACCGCCGTGGCGGCCGGCGCCGGCACCGTGCCGCCCTGCGCGCCCACGCGTCGGCGATGGCCGAGTGCGCGGCTTCGGTCACCGACGCCCGGCTCGCCGAGCAGCAGGGCCGCCTGGCCGCGGCGCCCGACCCGGCCGAGCTGCTGAGTCGGGCGACGCTGCCCTCGATCCGGCTGTGGGAGCGCAGGGCCGGCGACCCGGACGCGATGCTGCTGCGGGTGGGCCTGGGCGACCTGCCCTCGCGGGTGGTCCTGCGTCCCGGCGCGCCGGCGACGCTGGAGGCGGTGCCCGTGGTGCTGCCGCTGGATGCGATCGGGGTGCTCGGTGTCGCCGGCGAGGGCCGGCCGGCATCCGCCCTCACCCGGTGGCTGGTCGGTCAGGCGGCGATCCTGCTCGCCCCCGGCGACCTGTCCGTCGTCGTGCTGACCACCCCGGCCGCGGCGGACGACTGGCAGTGGCTGCGCTGGCTGCCGCACGCCCGCGGCTCCGGACCGGCAGCGTGCCGGGTGCTGGTCGGCACGGACGAGGAGACGTGCGCGCGCCGGGTCGCCGAGCTGACCAGGCTGGTCGACCAGCGCCGGTCCGGCCGCCGGGCGGGCGGGGTCCCGTACGGGCGGGTGCTCCTGGTGGTCGACGGTGCGCGTGACCTGCGGCAGGTCCCGGGGTTGGCCGCCGTGCTCGCCGACGGTCCGGCTGTCGGCATCCTGGCCGTGTGTCGTGACGTCCAGGAGCGGCTGCTGCCGCAGGAGTGCTCGGCCGTCGCCGTCTTCGCCCCCGGATCGGCTACCCGGCTGACCGTGCGCGATCGCGACGGCGCGACGGTCGGCGAGGTCCTCGCCGACCAGGTCGGTGCCGACTGGGCCGAGTCGGTGTCGCGTGCCATGGCCGCGCTCGACGACGTGGCCGGGCCGGGGACGGTGACCGCCGGCCTCCTTCCCGAAGCGGTCCGGCTGCTCGACCTCGTCGGCCCGCCCACGGCCGAGTCGGTGTCCGCCCAGTGGTCGGCCGGGGGGTCGTCGACCCGGGCGGTCGTCGGCGTCGGCACCGAGGGCCGGCTGACCGTCGACCTGTCCGCCGACGGGCCGCACGCGCTGGTCGCGGGCACGACCGGGTCGGGCAAGAGCGAGCTGTTGCAGACCCTGGTGGCCTCGCTCGCACTCGCCAACCGACCGGACGCCCTCACCTTCGTGCTCATCGACTACAAGGGGGGTGCCGCCTTCCGGGACTGCGCGCGGCTGCCGCACACCGTCGGTCTGGTGACCGACCTCGACGGACGGCTCACCGAGCGAGCGCTCGCCTCGCTCACCGCCGAGCTGCGGCACCGCGAACGTGTGTTGGCCGAGCACGGCGCCAAGGACATCGAGGGACTGTGGTCGCAGGCGGTCGGCGCTCCGCCGCTGGCTCGGCTGGTGATCGTCATCGACGAGTTCGCCACGTTGGCCGAGGAGCTGCCCGAGTTCGTCCGCGGCCTGATCGGCATCGCCCAGCGCGGGCGTTCCCTCGGCATCCACCTGGTGCTGGCGACCCAGCGACCGGGTGGCGTGGTCTCCCCGGACATCCGGGCCAACACCAACCTGCGGATCTGCCTGCGGGTCACCCAGACCACCGAGTCCTCCGACGTGATCGACGCCCCGGACGCCGGTGAGATCGCCGCTGGGCTTGCCGGACGTGGCTTTCTCCGTACGGGAGTCGGTGCGCTGCAGGCATTCCACGCCGCTCGGGTCGGGGGTCCTGCCACGCCGCCGACCGCAGCCGGCGTGGCGACCACAGTGGTCGAGGTGCCGTTCCCGGCTCTCGGCCACCCGCAGCCCAGCCCACCGGCCGAGCCGAGCATCACCGGCCCGACCGACCTGTCGCTCCTTGTCGACGCGGTCTGCGCGGCGAACACAGCGCTCGGCCTGCCGCCTCCGCGACGGCCGTGGCTGGAGCCGTTGCCGGAGCGACTGACCCTGGACGAGCTGCCGACCGACGAGGGGACGCTGCCCCTCGGTCTGCTCGACCTGCCGGCCCGGCAGCAAAGGCTCCCGTACGGCCTGCGGCTGGCCGACGCCGGCCACCTGCTCGTCGCCGGGGCCGCCCGCTCCGGCCGGTCCACCGTGCTGCAGACGCTCGCCGGCACCGTGGCCCGGCGCTGGTCCGCGGACGACCTGCACGTCTATGCCCTCGACTTCGGCAACCAGGCGCTGGCGCCGCTGGCCGGACTCCCCCACTGCGGGGCAGTCGTCGGGCGCGACCAGCCGGAGCGGCTCGAACGGCTGCTGTCCAGGCTGCTGGCCGAGGTCGACCGGCGTCAGTCCGCGCTGGCGGCCGAAGGCTACGCCGACCTGGCCGAGCAGCGCCGGCTGGCGGCACCGGCTGACCGGCTCCCGTGGCTTCTCCTGCTGGTCGACCGGTGGGAGGGGCTGGTGCAGGCCTACCAGGACGTCGACATGGGCCGGCGGATCGAGGACCTGCTGCGCCTGCTGCGCGAGGGTCCGTCGGTCGGCCTGCGGGCCGTGGTCACGAGCGACCGCAGTGGGTTGCTCGGCCGGCTGCCGTCGGTCATCCCGGACAAGCTGGTGCTGCGGCTGGCCGACCGGGCCGACTACGCGCTGGCCGACATCCCAGCCCGGGCCGTGCCGACTTCACCGCCTCCGGGCCGCGGGCTGGTCGCCGGAGGAGGCGATCGGCGCACGGTGCACGACGTCCAGATCGCCTTGCTGGCAGGCGATCCGGCCGGACCGGCCCAACTGGCAGCCCTCAGGGCATTGGTGAGCGGCGCCGCGCTGCGGCACAGCGGAGTACCGGTGCTGCACTCTCCGATACGGGTCGACCCGCTGCCCCCGGCCGTGACGGTGGGCCACGCCCTGTCCCTCGGGCCGACCGCCGCCGTGGGGGCGGGGCTCTGGGCGCTGATCGGCGTCGGAGGCGACCAGCTGCGGCCGGTCGGGGTCGACCTGGCCGAGGACGGGCCGGGTTTCCTGGTG
>JAWWOL010000185.1:0-2929 GCA_033851695.1 Frankiales bacterium | reverse complement strand
CGGCGGCGTCGGCTACCAGACGGTCTACATCAAGTAGGTCCCGTACGACCGAAGGCCCGTCCCCCTGCGTGGGGACGGGCCTTCGGCATTTTCAGAGAATCCCTCGACGTACCAGGGTATTGAGGGTGAGCGCCGAGGGCAGCAGCGCCAGCCACGAGGTCAGCAGCCGGTAGGCCAGCACGGCGGCGACGGCAGTGGGCGAGGAGATGCCTGACTCGTACAACAACACCCCGAGGGCGGCGTCGAGGCCGCCGACGCTGCCAGGGGTCGGTACGAGCACGCCGACCGTGGTCGCCAGCAGATAGGCGGCCGCGACGGCGAGGACCGACGGATGGGCGTCGAGAGCCCGCAGAATCAGGTACAGGACGGCAATGTGCGCGACCGTCAACCCGACCGAGCCGAGCACCAGCTCAGCCATCCGACGGGGACTGCGCAGGTGGGACAGCGCTGACACGGTGTGGGACCACAGGCCCAGCACCCGGGAGACGATCCAGCTCCGGGCAAGCACGCCGACGACCAGCGCAGCGGCCGCCGCCACGGCCAGGACCGGGATCAGCCAGCCGGGCAGGTGTCCGGCGCTGGTCGGCAACGAGGGGCCAGCGACGAGAACCGCCGCGAGCAGCGACATGTGGACGGCGACCCCGGCTAGCTGGGTCAGGCCGACCGCCGCCACCGCCTCGCTGGTGGTGCTGCCATTCCTGCGCAGGAACCGGACGTTCACCGCGCCGCCGCCGAGGCCGGCAGGGGTGAACTGGTTGGCGAACGTGCCCGCGAACTGTGCTGCGACCAGCCGGCCGAGCGGCAGGGACGAGGCCACGGCACCCTGCTGGGACAGACCTGAGCAGACCCAGGTCGCCGCCGCGGCGACGGCCGCGACGAGCAACCAGCCGGGCTGGAGGCCGACGAGCACGACGGCCGACCGGCGCACTGCCCCGGCGTTGCCGATGGCCCACCACAGCGCTCCGGCTGCCATTCCGACGCCGAGGGCCAGCGGCCAGGTCAGCCGGCCGCGGCCGGACCCCGCCAGACGGGATTCACGGGCTCGAGGAGCGGGGACCGGCCGGATCGCCTCGACTCCGGGGCGCTCCAGCAATGCGGTGGACATCGGACTGCTCCTCGACGCGTGGTTGTGGAGGCAACGCTAGGCAGCGATCCGCCGGGAAGCGTCAGCCTCGGTACGTATCTTCGGTAGGTAGGAGTACTCCCTCCGGCGTACTCCCTCCCGCAGACCCAACCTTCGCGCTCGCAGCGGCGTTAGATGGGCGAGGAGGTCAGGTGCGGGACAACGGGGAGTTCGAACGGTTCGCGGCGGCCCAGCTCTCGGGGCTGCTTCGGCCTGCTTACTACCTGACGGGGGACATGGACCTCGCGCAGGACCTCGTGCAGGCGACACTGGTCAAGATGTACGGGGCTTGGGGCCGGCTCAAGCCGGACGTCGACCGGGTCGCCTACGCCCGTACGGTGTTGGTCAACGTCTACCGCGACCACATCCGGGGTGAGAGGCGGCTGCGACACACCTTGCTGCGCAAGGCTTCTCAGCCATCGTTCGGTGCCGAGGTCATCGACGTCGGGGAGCGGGACTACCAGCGTGAGCTGTTGCTGCAGCTCGCCCCCAAGCAGCGAGCCGTGATCGTGCTGCGGTTCCTCGAGGACCTCAGCATCCAGGAGACGGCAGACTGCCTCGGCGTCACGCCAGGCACCGTGAAGAGCCAGACCGCCGACGCGCTGCGGGCGCTGCGGATCGCCATCGCCGGCGTGGGAGGTGCCCATGAATGAGGACCAGGCGCTCGAGCTCTTCGCCCCGGCACGGGAGCGGGACATGCCGCCGGCGCGGTTCTCCCTGGCAGAGGTGTACGAGGCTGACGCCCGGATCCGTCGCCGGCACCGGCGCGCGGCCGTGGTCGGCACCGTTGCCGCGGTCGTGGTGGCAACCACAGGGAGCTGGGCGCTGTCGGGTGGGGTTGGTCACCGAGGCTCCGCCCCGACGGTGACACCGGGGACGGTGGCGCCGACCACCCTGGACGGGCGGCCGCCGAGCCTGTCGGAGGCCCTCGACCACATCCCTGTCCCCCCTGGATCGGTCCAGCGCCCCGTTGCCGAAGCCGGGCAGGGATCCATGCAGGTCGGCATGAACCCGAGCACGGTCAGGGAGGCTCGCTACTGGACGACCACCTTGTCGCGAAAGTCAGCGCAGGCCTGGCTCGACGAGCACCTGCGGCCCCCGTACACCGGCTCACTCGGTGGCACCTCGGGCGACAACACGTCGTTCGGTCTCTACAACGGGCCCGCCAACACGTACGAGGACGGTCCCAACCTGACGGTCTCGGTGATCGACCGCGGCACCGGGTCGGGCATCCTCGTCCAAGCGTGGGAGGTCCCGCTGGCGCAGAAGGCGGCCGCGGAGACGCTGCACGGTGTGACGGCTGTCAAGGCAGCCCTCACTGCCAGCGGCGGTTCAGCGCTGGTCCTCGGCAGCACCACCCTGACCGGTGCCCAGGCCGAGCGTCTGGCCGACGACATCAACATGCTGCCGGTCAACCCGGGACTCGGGGGCAGCTGTACGAACGGGGCACCCGGCGTGACGCTCCAGTTCACCACGGCCGAAGGTCCCCGCAGCTTCGTGATCGACAGGAACTGCCGCTTCGTGCAGATGGTCCATGGTCCGGCCAACGCCGCCGGTCTCACGCTGTCCCCCGCGCTGATCGCCGATCTCGCGCCGGTCGACGCCCTGTCGACGATCGGGCTTCTGGACGTGCGGCTGACAACCGACAAGGGAAGTCGGAGTCCGGACGGGGGACCCCTGTTCGGCGGCACGGTGCAGCTGCACCAGGACGGTGCGGTCGTCAGGACGGTCACGACCAGCGCGGGGAAGCAGCTCCAGCTCCGGTTGGCTTCCGGTCCTTACTCGGTCTCGGCGACCGTGCCGGGC
>JAWWOL010000014.1:0-10770 GCA_033851695.1 Frankiales bacterium | reverse complement strand
TTGATGCCGCTCTCGGGCTGGCCAAGCGACTGCAGCAGCTCGAGCGCCTCGTCGTCGGGCAGCTCGACCAGCTCGGACTCGATCTTGGCGTCGAGGAAGATCGCCTCGGCCGGCGCGACCAACGCGCGCAGGTCGGACTGCAACGAAGCGTTGCCGAGCTCGTCCTCGTCGAGGTTGAACACGTACAGGAACGGCTTGGCAGTCAGCAGGTGCAGCTCGCGCAGCGGCTCCAGGTCCAGGCCGGCTGCGAACACCGTCTTGCCCGAGTCGAGGATCGCCCGGGCCTCCTCGACGGCGGCCACCCGCGCCGGGCCGTCCTTGGTCAGCCGGGCGTCCTTCTGCAACCGCGGCAGCGCTTTGTCGATCGTCTGCAGGTCGGCCAGGATCAGCTCGGTGTTGATCGTCTCGATGTCATCGCTGGGCGACACCTGCCCGTCGACGTGCACCACGTCGGGGTCGGTGAACACCCGGATCACCTGGCAGATCGCGTCGGCCTCGCGGATGTTCGCCAGGAACTTGTTCCCCAGCCCCTGCCCTTCGGAGGCGCCCCGGACGATGCCGGCGATGTCGACGAAGGACACCGCCGCCGGGATGACCTTCTGCGAGCCGAAGATCTCGGCCAGCTTGGCCAGCCGCTCGTCCGGTACGCCGACCACACCGACGTTGGGCTCGATCGTGGCGAACGGGTAGTTCGCCGCGAGCACGTCGTTCTTGGTCAGCGCGTTGAACAGCGTGGACTTGCCGACGTTGGGCAGGCCGACGATGCCGATGGAGAGGGACACAGGGCGCGAGTCTAGCGAGGTGGTCCGCGCCGACCCTCAGTCGACGAGCGGCAGGTGGTGTGGCCGCAGCCAGGACCCGGTCTCGGTGCGGACCACCTCGAGCCTGGCCGGCACCCGGCGCTGGAGCTCCTCGACGTGGCTGACCACGCCGACCAGCCGGCCGCCGTCGCGCAGCGTGTCGAGCACCTCCATCACCTTGTCGAGGGCGCCGCTGTCCAAGGTCCCGAAGCCCTCGTCGACGAACAGCGTGTCGATCCGCCGGCCGCCGGCCTCCTCGGCGACCACGTCGGCCAGGCCCAGGGCGAGCGCCAGCGCGGTCATGAACGACTCTCCGCCGGACAGCGACGACGTCGGCCGCTGGGTGCCCGTCCACACGTCGTGTACGGCCAAGCCAAGGCCCGAGCGCGAGCGGGCGTCGACCACCTCGTCGGTGTGCTGCAGGGTGAACCGGCCCGACGTCATGTGCGCCAGCCGTACGCTCGCCCGCGCTGCCACCTGCTCGAGCCGGGCGGCCAGCACGAACGACGTCAGGGACATCCGCAGCCGGTTGCCTGCGCCGCCGGCGGCCAGCTCGGCGAGCGCCGCGACCTCGTCGAACCGCTCGCGTACGGGCGCCAGCGCCTGCTCGTGCCGGGTGATCCGCGCGGTCAACGTCGCCGCCTGCTGTGCCCGGGACGCCACGTCTGCTCGCGCGGCGAACGCCTCGGTCAGCCCTTCCCGGGCGGCAGCGCTCTCCCCGGCCAGGGCCTCCACGTCCACCACAGTCTCAAGGTCGACCTCAAGGTCAGGGTCCTGGAGCGCCGACCGTACGGCAGCCACTGCGTCGTCGTGCTCGCGCAGGATCCGCTCGGCCGCCTCAACCTCCGCGACACCCATCACCGCGGGCACCACGGCGGCCAGGTCGGCGAAGCCGGCAGCTGCCGCAGCGACGGCCAGCTCGGCCTCGAGATCCCGAAGTCGGCGGTCCTGGTCCGTCAGCGCCTCGGCCGTCGCGCGGGCAGCAGTCGCGGCCTCGGCCAGCCGGCGCAGTGCCTGCTCGCGGACGGCCACCGACACCGCGCCCTCCCGGGCCGCCTCCACCTGGGCGCGCTGCTCGTCCATCGACCCGGTGAGCCCGGCAAGAGACGTGCGGGCGCGGGTCAGCCCCTCCTCGCTGGCAACCACCGCCGTAACGCTCCGGTCGAGGTCAGCCTGGACCCGCTCGAGCTCGGCCTGCCGCAAGGGCAGCCCCGCCGCGAGGGCCTCGAGCCGGGCCAGCTCGGCCTGCAGCGACTCGGCATCCCCGCCCGCAGCCGGATCGCCCGCCCTCGTCCGCAGCTCGGTGACGACCGAGGACGCCAGCCGTACGGCCTCGCGGAGCGGCTCGAGCCCGCGCTCGGCCGACTCGGAGGCCTCGTGGGCTGCCCGCTCGGCCACCTCGGTGACGGCGTCGGGCTGGGGCGCGGCGGGCCGGGGATGGTCGAGCCCGCCGCACACGGCGCAGGGCTGACCGTCGGCCAGCTCGGCGGCCAGCTCGGCGGCGATGCCGAGCAACCGCCGCTGGCGCAGGTCGAGCCAGCGCTCCTTGGCGTCGAGGGCAGCCGCCCTGCCGTTCTGCAACAAGGTGTCCGCCTCGACCGCCAGCGCCTCGGCCGCCGGCAGCTGGGCCGCTGCCGCGGCTCGCGCGCGGGCCGCGTCGACCGCTGCGGCCAGGGACGCCAAGCCGGCGAGCGTGGCCTCGTCGGCGACGAGAGCCTTGGTGAGCTTGGTGCACCGCTCACGCAGCGCCGCCAGCGCGCCCTCCGCAGCGACATGCCGCTGCTCGGCGTCCTGAACGGCTCGGGCCGCGGCGGCCAGCGCCTGCTCCCGGAGGATGAGCTCGCGCTCGACCGTCAACACCGGAGCCAGCACGGCGAGCCGGTCGTGGGCCGCCCGCTCGAGCTGGGCCGCGTCGCCGGCGAGTCCTGGACAGCCGTCCAGCGCACCGGTCAGGACCGAGGCGGCGTCCGCGACCGCGGACTCCAAGGCCGGACGTTGGCCCCGCAGCACGAGCAGCCGGCGCACGTCGGAGGCGAGGGGCGCGGCCAACCGGGCGTTGGCGAGCCGCTCTCGGAGCTGGTCGGCCTCGGGCACCGACGATGCCAGCTCCGCTTGCCTGGCAAGCAAAGCAGCCCGTCGCTGCCGACGCTCAGCCAGTCGCGCGCCGGCCTCGGCGGCCTCGCGCGCCGCGACCTCGCGCAGGGCTGCGCGTTCGGCGGCGGCCTCCGCGGCCTCCGCTGCGGCGGCCAGCGACACCTGCCGGGCATGAGCCCAGTCGACTGCCGGCTCGGCGCCGGAGGGCACCAGCTCGGGCAGGGTCAACGACACGTGGGCGAGGAGGTTGACCGCGGCGTCGCGCTCGCGGGAGAGGGTCTCGAGCTCGTCCCGCAGCGCGTCCCGCCGGCGCCTGAGCGCGGCCTCGACGTCGGCGAACCGCTCGGTGCCGAACAGCTGCTGGAGCAGCACCTGACGCTGGGCCGCCGGTGCTTGCAGGAACGCCGCAAACCGGCCCTGCGGCAGCAGCACCACCTGGAAGAACTGGGAGGCGGTCATGCCCACCGCGTCGGAGACGATCATGCCGGCCTCGTCGAGCCGGGTCGCCAGCGCGCGCGGCACCTCGCCGTCGAGCTCCTCGAGGAGCACGGAGGCCCGGCGGGTCGTGCTGCCGTCACCGCGCTGCTTGGTGATCGACTGCTCGGGCGAGCGCCGGATCCGCAGCCGCCGCCCGCCGGAGCTGAACGTCAGGCGCACCCAGGTCTCGTCCAGACCGCTCGCGTGCTCGCTGCGCAGACCGCGGATGCCCCGGTCGCCGGGGACCTCGCCGTAGAGCGCATAGCCCAGCGCGTCGAGCACCGAGGTCTTGCCTGCCCCTGTCTCACCGTGGAGCAGCAGCAACCCGGCAGCCCCGAGGTCGTCGAGGTCGACCGACGCCGTGCCGGCGAACGGTCCGAAAGCGTTGATCTCCAACAGGTGCGGCCGCATCAGACCTCGACCCGGCGCTTGGTGGCCTCGTCGATGGCCTCGCCGAGGGCGACCCGCTCGCCGTCGGAGGGCTCGGAGTTGCGGACGTGCCGGACGAACGACTCGACGACGGACAGGTCGTCCGCCACCGCGACCCGCGAGGAGTAGGAACCGCCGAGATCGGCGAGCCCGCCCGCGGGCTGCCAGCTCAGCTCGACCGCGTAGCGGAAACGGCGCTGCAACCGAGCCATCGCGCCCACCGGGCAGGCGGTGTCGGTGACGGTGGCGGAGACGAAGGCCTGCTCGGCGCCGTCGAACAAGGGCGACGTGGTCAGCTCGAGCATGGTCCCGCGCACCCGTACGAGAGGACGGGGCGTCACCGTCGGCACCGCCGCGACCGAGGCCAGCCCCTGGGCGCCGAGCTCGACCAGCCAGGCTCCCTTGTGGTGGCGGTCCTCGGAGAAGGAGTAGGCCAGCGGCGAGCCGGCGTAGCGGACGGAGCCGTCACCGATGACCTGAGGGCCGTGCAGGTGCCCGAGCGCCACGTAGTCGAACCCGGCGAACGCTGACGGCGGCACCTGCCCGGCGCCGCCGACCACCAGCTCGCGCTCGGAGGCCGAGGCGGCGCCACCCGCCACGAACGCGTGCGCCATCGCGACGGACCGCAACCCGAGCCGGGCCTTGCCGTCCAGGTCGCGCCGGCAGCGGTCGACCGCGGCCCGCAGCACGCCGGCGTGGGTGCGCAGCTCGGGGTCGGGGCGGGTGGGGTCGGCGGAGAGCAGGGGCCGCACGACGTCGGGCTCGAGGTAGGGCACCGGGTAGATGGCCACCTCGCCGTACTCGTCCTCGAGCATCACCGGGTCGGCGCACCGGGTGACGTCGCTGCGGATGTGCACCCGCGCCCGCTCGAGCAGCCGCGCTCCGCCCCCCAACCGGCGGGCCGAGTCGTGGTTGCCACTGATGACGATGACGGCGGCACCGGCGTCGGTCAGCCGCTCGAGGGTCTGCCCCCACAGCTCGACAGCGTCCACGGGTGGCAGTGCCCGGTCGTAGAGATCACCGGAGATGAGCACGGCGTCGACCCGCTCGGAGCGGACGACATCGACGAGGCCGTCGACCATCGCCGACTGGGCACCGACCAGGTCGACCCCGTGAAAGGAGCGACCCAGGTGCCAGTCCGACGTGTGCAGCAACCTCATGACGCGACCGTAGGCACGGACACCGACAGAATCCCGGACGGCACGCCGCGATGATGCAGAACTCCCGCGCGCCGATCCGGCAATGGCCCACCAACTCCGCCGTACGGGTCTACCGTTTGCGTCGCAGGGGCCGCACACTGCGGTGCGGCAAGCAGCGAGTCCAGGAGGGCCGGCGTGAGCACCTACCAGAGTGAAAGCGATCGAGGGCCTGTTCCCCCGCCCCCGCCGAGTTTCCCGCCGCCGCCTCCCGCACCCGACCTGCGGGTCGTCCACGACAGGTCACCCCGCGCACAGGGGACACCTCGTACGCAGTCCTCGCACTCCCCCGGCCCGTCAGGCTCGCTCGGCACCGGGCTCAGACTGGCCGACAAGCGCGGGCTCACCGGGCTCGGCGCCGTGTCCTTGGTCGTGCTGGTCGCGGCGATCGCCGGCGCCTTCGACGGGCACCGGGCAGGCAACGGCCTCGGCTGGGTGTTCGGCATCACGTTCGTGCTCTGCTGCCTCGCCGCAGCCCTGCTCGCCCACACCGAGGACATGGGCGCGGTCGCGATCCTGCCGCCGCTGGCCTTCGTGGTCGGCGCGCTCGCCTGTGCGGCGTTCCGGCCCAGCGTCGCCGGCGTCTCGTTCACGGCGCAGCTCCGCACCGAGGTGCTCATCGCGATGCTGATCGGTGCGCCCTCGCTGTTCGTCGCCGAGGCCATGACCCTGCTGACCACCGGCTTGCGCGGGATGCGGGCCCACGTGGTTGCCCGCCCCCATCGGTCTCCTAGTCCTTGATTCGCTCGGCTGTGGCCTGAATGCCGGCGACCAGGTAGCCGGGGGCGGCACGCGGACGTGGGGCACGGGGTGCGGGGGTCCCTCCCGGCAACCAGGTCCGGTCGACCCAGCTCGCCCAGGACGCCGCGTCCAACGTCGGTCTCGCCAGGAGGTAACCCTGGGCGCAGTCGACGCCCAGGGTCGCCAGGATGTCCAGCTCGGCGGCCTCCTCGACCCCTTCGCCGGTGACCGTGGCCCCGATGTCCATGGCGAGGAGCACCAGAGCAGTCACCAGCGAGCGTCGGGCCGGGTCGGTGGCCAGCCGGGCGATCAGGGACCGGTCGATCTTGACGATGTCGGGGCGCAGCTGCAGCACGTGGCTGAGCGAGGCATAGCCGGCACCGGTGTCGTCGACGGCGAGCCGGACCCCGCGCTCACGCAGGCAGTTCAAGGCCGCGTTCACCGCGTCGTAGTCGCTGATGGCGACGTGTTCAGTGATCTCGATGACGAGGCGGTCCAGCGGCAGCGCGGAGTCGAGCAGCCCGGCGGCGAAGGCGGGGTCCATGATCAGCGCGGGACTTGCATTGACCGACACGTAGCACGACTCCGGCAGCGCCGCGAACGCGGTAAGAGCGGCGTTGAAGGCCAGCTCGTCCAGCTCCTTGGCCATCCCGGAGTCGCGGGCCTCGCGGAACCACGCGTCCGGACCACGGCCGTCGCGGAACCGGGCCAGCGCCTCGACTCCGGCGAGGCGGCCGCTGCACAGGCTGACGATCGGCTGCAAGGCGACATCGACCTCGCACGTCGCGAGCACGTTCTGCAGCCGGTCCCTTGCCGCGGCCGCGTCCCGTTCGGCCCGGACCGCCTCGGTGACCGGCACCCGGGTGCCCCGGAAGCCGGTCACCCTGCCCGACTCGTCATGGATCGGCGCTGCCGAGCCATGAAGCGCCACCGGATACCCGTCGCGGTGCAACCAGAGGGCCTCCACCGAATCCCAACCGGTCCGGTTGGCCAGGCCGGTGGCCATGATCGCCGCGACCCGCTCCAGCTCGCCCTCCAGCACCAGGTCGACCGTTGCGGTGCCGATGAGCTCCTCCGGCCGGTAGCCGAGCAGCTCCTCGACGCCGCGGCTGCAGTACGTGAACGCATGCCGGGTGTCGGTCTCCCACAGCCAGTCATGCGTGGTGGAGGCGGCGGCGGCGATCGTCTGGTCGCGCTGGTAGAGCAGGCGGCGGGCGGTGACGAGCGACCGCGCGAGGCCGCCGCCAGCTACGAAGACGAGCAGCAGCCAGCACAGTGCGAAGACGGCTCTCATGCTCTTCGCGTCACGCTCGCCGTCCAGGAATCGGCCCAGCTGGCTGAGGCGTACGGCCACACCGAACAGCAGAGCGACCATGAGGGAGCCCGTGAACACGTAGAGCCAACGCCTCGAAACCACCGGTGTCCCTTCGCCCCGACTGCCTGCCCCGCTCCTTGATCGGCACGTCACGCCCGAAATGAAGCAGGCTGGGCCCGGAATGGTGCTCTGGGGTGGTTCTAAGCCGGCGAGCCGGAGCGGACGGGCGCCGAGCCGAGGCCGCGGCGCAGCTCCGGGGGCAGGGCGAACAGCAGGTGCTCCTCCGCGGCGGTGACCTCGGTGACGTCGGCGAAGCCGCGCTCGGCCAGCCACTCGAGCACGGCGCCGACCAGGATCTCGGGAACGGAGGCGCCGCTGGTCAGGCCGACGGTGGTGACGCCCTCGAGCCACGCCTGCTGGATCTCGGCGGCCTCGTCTACCAGGTAGGCCGCGGAGGCTCCGGCGTCGAGCGCCACCTCCACTAGCCGTACGGAGTTGGAGCTGTTCTGCGAGCCGACCACGATGACCAGGTCGCAGGAGGGGGCGATCTGCTTGACCGCCACCTGGCGATTCTGGGTGGCGTAGCAGATGTCGTCGCTCGGCGGGCTCTGCAGCATCGGGAACCTGTCCTGCAGCGCGGCCACCGTGGTGTCGGTCTCGTCCACCGACAGTGTCGTCTGGGAGAGCCAGACCACACGGGACGGGTCACGGACCTCGACCCCGGCGGCACCGGCGGGGCCGTCGACCAGGTGGATGTTCGCGGGCGCCTCACCGGTGGTGCCGACGACCTCCTCGTGGCCCTCGTGACCGATCAGCAGGATGTCGAAGTCAGCCGCGGCGAACCGACGGGCCTCGGCGTGCACCTTGGTCACCAGCGGGCAGGTCGCGTCGATGGTGCGCAGGTTGCGGGCCCGCGCCTCCTCGTGCACGACCGGCGCGACGCCGTGCGCCGAGAACACGACGATCGCGCCTTCCGGCACCTCGTCGGTCTCGTCGACAAAGACCGCGCCGAGCTGCTCGAGGCGGTTCACCACGTGCAGGTTGTGCACGATCTGCTTGCGGACGTAGACCGGCGACCCGTACAGCTCGAGCGCCTTCTCCACCGTCTCCACCGCCCGGTCGACGCCGGCGCAGTAGCCGCGGGGCTTGGCCAGCAGCACCCGTCCGGTGCGCGGCTCGGTGCTGGGAGTCATGCTGTCATGGTACGGCGAGCAACCGCGGACCGACCGAGCCTGGAGGGCACCCATGGACGAGAGCACGGGCACGCCCGGGGAGCCGGTCAACCTGGTCGACTCCGCGATCGACCTCACCCTCGGCCTGCTGGCCCTGGGCGCGGCCGGGCTGCGTGCCGCGCCCGACCTGGCCACCAGGCTGCCGGTACGCGCGGCGAACGCCGCGCTGGTCGCCTCCGAACGGGCACAGCACGAGCTGGACGCGCTGCTCGTCCGGGGCCACGAGCTGCGCGGCAACCTGGGTGGCTTCCTCGCCGGACGGTTGCTCGGACCGCCGATCGTCGAGGACGAACCGGCCGAGGTCGACCCGTTCGACCTGATCCTGCTCGACGAGGACGCCCTCGAGGGCGGTGACCCGGAGGACCAGGCCTTCGCCGAGGCTCCGCGCACCTCGCTGGTCGTCGTCGCCCCCGCGGTCAGCGGCGCGCAGCCCGAGCCGTCGGACCGGCTGCCGCTCGAGGGCTTCGACCAGATGAGCCTGGGCGCGATGCGGGCCAAGGCGCGGCAGCTGGGCGTCGGTGAGCTCGAGACACTCCTCGAGCACGAACGGACGCACGGGCGGCGCGACGGCGTGCTGTCCCTGCTCGAGACCCGGATTGCCCAGCTGCAGCAGGAACAGTCCGCCGGTTAGGGGCGCATGATGAGACGCATGGCTCTCACACAGCGCACAGGTCACCCGTCTAGCGTGCGTCCGTGCCCGCCCGCCGCTCGCCTCGTCTGACGCCCGCAGCGGCGGCGGTGATCACCGTCGTGCTGGTGGCCTTCTTGGTGCACGCCCAGGCAGGCGCCTCCAAGAACTCCCCAACGGCAGCACCGCCGACGGGCTCAGCCGCTCCGAGCAGAGCCGCCGCCGGCGGGTGCTCCGCCTGCGTGGACCCCTCCCCGACGGCGACCAGCGGTGCGTCCGCGTACGAAGCCGACCGGACCACGGTGAACCCTCACCTGTTCGCCGGCCAGACGATGGTCTACGCGACCCACGGCTTCACGGCCGCGCAGGTTGCCGCGATACGCGCCCAGGTGCATACCCCCCTCGTCCCGGTGACCTCGTCGGAACAGCTGTTCGCCTCCGGCAAGTCCGGATACCCGTACGTCGACGTCGACACGATGCTGGCGGACCCGAACGCCTACGCCGCGGCTGCCGGTGTCCCCGCCCTCGCGGCCGAGATGGCGGCCGGGGTGGTGCTGGCCACCGATGAGGCAAGGCTGCGCGGAGCCCGTACGGGAACCAGCCTCCGCCTGGCCAACGGCAAGTCGGTACGGGTCTCCGCGGTCGTCGATGCCCACCAGATCGGCGGCCACGAGATGGCCACCAGCCTGAGCATCCTGCAGCCGGCTGCCGGCACGGACCCGGACTACGTCTTGATCGGCGGCTCCCTGACGACGGCCGCTGTCACGACCGCAGCGCACCGGGCGTTCCCCGGGCTGGCAGTGCGGGTGCGGTCCCACACCGCCAATGGCTACATGAGCTCGGCGGACACCGTGCTGACCCAGCTGCAGACCAAGGTCCAGTTCGGCGAGTTCGCCTTCCGCCCGGCGACCGGCTCCTCGAGCGCGATCATCCCGGACCCGGGTTGGGTCCAGGCGCACCTGCAGACCAAGCACGTGACGCAGCTGGGCACGGTCACCTGCAACAAGGCCATCCTGGCACCACTCGTCGCGGCCATGACGGAGATCACCGCCCGCGGGCTGGGCAGCATGATCAACACCGCGGACTTCCAGTACGAAGGCGGATGCTGGAGTCCCCGCGTCACGCGGGCCGTCTCCGGCGGCATCCTGTCCAGCCACAGCTGGGGGCTTGCCGTCGACATCAACGTCGCAGCCAACCCGCTCGGCGGGAAGCCGCGCCAGGACCCACGACTGGTCGCGATCATGGCGGCGCACGGCTTCGCCTGGGGCGGCCGTTTCCTACGCCCGGACGGCGCGCACTTCCAGTGGGTTGGCAGCATCCCGCACTGAGCGGTGCTCCACGGACCATGCCGCGAGAGCGTCGGCGGGCATCGGACGGGCGTAGTGGTAGCCCTGGCCGATCTGGCAGCCGCTGTCCCTGAGCAGGTCGGCCGTGGCCTGGTTCTCCACACCTTCGGCGACGACGGTGAGACGCAGCCGTGCGGCGAGGTCGATGATCGACGTGACCAGGATGCGACTGGCGTTGTCCTGCAGCGCGGTGTCGACGAAGCTGCGGTCGATCTTCAGCTCATCGACCGGCAGGTCCTTGAGGTAGGCCATGGAGGCGTATCCCGTGCCGTAGTCGTCGATGGAGACCCGGACCCCTGACGCACGGAGCGCGTGCAGGACCTGGACGGCTCGCGCCGGCTCGTTCATCGCGCTGCTCTCGGTGATCTCGAGGGTCAGCATGGTTGCGTCGACGCTGCTGGCGAGAAGGGCGCTTCGCACCTGATCGACGAATCCGGCGCTCAGAAGCGAGCGGGTGGGGATGTTCACGGAGACCGGGATCAGCTGGCCCTGCAGGGACCAGGCGCGGACCT
>JAWWOL010000128.1:0-4565 GCA_033851695.1 Frankiales bacterium | reverse complement strand
GAACAGGGTCGCGTTGTTGTCCGTCGGGGAACCGGCGAGCTCGATGATCTTCGTCGCAGTCGTCGGGGAGCCGAGGCACTTGAGAAGAGCCTCGCCCTGGAGCTTGCCGACGAGCGCGTTGTCGAAGGACACGTAGAAGTCAGCGCCACCGCCGAGGCTGAGGCGGTCGTAGTCGATGACCTTGATGCCCTGGGCGTGCGCGTTGGCGATGCACTTCGTGGCACTGGCCACGTCGATGTCGACCTCGAGCAGGACCTTGACCTTCTCGCCGATCATGGCGTCGCAGATCTGCAGCCACTTGGTGGCGACACCTTCGGCGTTCTGGATGTCGTCGGTGAGGCCGGCGGCCTTGAACGCCTTGTCCAGCGCGGGACGGTCGTTGTTCTCCCAGCGCTTCGAGGTGATCGAGTCGGGCAGGATGACGCCGACCTTGCCGGAGCCTGTGGTGGTGCCGCTCGTGGCGCTGGCCACGGCGGACGCAGCAGACGTGGCCGAGGCCGAGCTCGAGGCGCCGGTGGCGGGGGCGGAGGTGGCGGCCGTGGTGGCTGCACCCGTTGCTGCGGGGCTGCCCGAGCTGCTGTTTCCGCAGCCGGCGAGCGCTACGGCAGCGACAGCGCTGAACGCCGCCAGCTTCATGACCTTGTTGGACATGAGATAGGTCTCCTTGATCGATGGCAGAGGTGACTGGACCGACGGCGGGCGCCGGTATGTTGTCCGCGTCAACATAAAAGGCTCGGGGCCTCAGGGAAAGGGCGACTCGGCAACGTTTGGGTCACAGTCACTGATCGTGATCCAAACGAGATACGCGTTGACCCGCCATGCCCCGAAGTGTCCGGAAAGTCGCCCGTCCTGACGAGTGGCGCCCCGGCCGGCCAACCATGACCGTCGGCGCGGCGCCGGTCACTATGTGCCGCCGTCCAACAAACCTTGTCAACGATTCGTGGCACAGTCGGGGGCTACAGCCGCGGCACCCAGCGCTTGCCCTGCAGGGCATCCTCGACGAGTGCGACAGCCGCGGCAGCCCTGGCCAGCCGGGCACCTTCGCGCTCGTACGCGGACACCGTCGCCTCGACCGCCTCCGGCGGAACGACGGAGGCGAGGTCAGCCCGAACGGTCGCGAGTCCCCTGCGGGCGGCCTCGACGCCGGTGAGGCAGTGCTCGCGCGCGAACCGGGCCAGCACGACGGGGTAGCGCCGGAGCACGTCGTGCGCCCGGTAGTCAGGAGGGCACAGGTCGAACAGCCACGCCACGGCACTGCGCTCCCACTCAGGACTCAGCGGCGGGCGTACCTGATCCGGCCAACCCGGCGGCAGAGACATTGCCATGCCGAACAGTCTCGTCGTCCGTCCTGCCGTCGCACGAATGGCGGACTGGCGCCGGGTGAGGATCCGGTGAGACCGTCGGGCGCATGATCGAGTACGTCACGATCCTGCGCGGGGCAGGCCTGACGGTGTCCGCAGTGCCGGGATGGCGAACGAACGGCCATGACGGCGAGTTCACGGCACAGGGCGGCATGTGGCACCACACCACCGTCTTCAACGACCTGGAGACCTTGGTCCGCGGCCGCAGCGACCTGCCCGGGCCGATCGCCAACCTCTACCTGCGCCGGGACGGCAGCTTCACCGTGGTCTCGGGTGGGGTGGCCTGGCATGCCGGCCCCGGCACCTTGTCCGTGCTGGAGAACCTGCGCAAGGGCATCGCCCCCAGGGGCGACGCAGCCGCGCTCGGCCTCAAGGACGACGTCAAGATCGCCAACCACTTCCTCATCGGCATCGAGTGCGAGGGCGGGCTCGACGACGCCGACGACTTCACCGATGTGCAGCTCGAGTCGCTGGTCCGGGGATCAGCCGCGTTGTCCCGCGCGCTGGGCCTCACCGCCAACAACTGGATCCACCACCGCGAATGGACCCGCCGCAAGCCCGACATGGGCCACCGCGGCGACCTCCGCGGCCGACTGGCCACCATGCTGGGTTCGGCGCCCCACCCGATGACGACGCATCCGACCCCAGCGGGCGCCGGGGACCCGGCCGAGGTCACCCTCAGGCCCCCACCGCCGCCCGTCCACCAACCGGAGGAAGTCATGTTCGTCGTGATCGAGGCGCCGGACCGCCCGCCCGCGTTCTTCACCATGGACGGTCAGGGTCACGCGATGGGCCGGGGCGGCTGGACCTTCATCAATCGCTTCGCGACCAAGCATCCGGGGCTGGTCATCTTCGACAAGTCCTGGACCGCCAAGGAGTACGACCTGGTCGTCCGGCTGCCGGCCCACCCCGCCGAGGAGGTCTTCCCGCCTGGCGAGCTCCCGCCCGGGATCGACCTCGACGACGACGGCAGCGGCGGGGCGGTGAGCGGTGGCGGCGGCGGCGTGACGCTGACCCCCGACCTGCTCACCCTGCCCGACGACATCCCCGAGCCTTCGGTGAGCTCCTTCGCCTGACGACCGGCGATCGCCCGCTCAGGCCGTCAGGCCGTCGGGACCAGGGCAGCCGCTGCCTTGCAGGCTGCGCAGCCGTTGATCTCGGGTCCGGCCGCCCAGCGCCTGGTGAAGACGTGCTCGACAGAGGCGCCGCACAACGCGAACCGGGCGCCGGCCGGGGCTGCGTGCGTCGGCCGGTTCGGCAGCAGCTCGGCCCGGAAGGCGTGCTGGTGAAACCCACTGGTTGCTCTGCGTAGAGGCGACATATACACAGAGTGCCCACTGTCGCCCAGGTCAACCCACCGCAGGGGTGAACAGAGCCACGCACTCCACGTGGGCGGTCATCGGGAACAGGTCATAGGCCCGCAGCTCGCGGAGCACGTAGCCGGCTTCGGCAAGCGCGGCGGTGTCGCGGGCCAGGGCGGCGGGGTCACAGGCCACGTAGGAGATCGCGCGCGGTTGCAGCGCGGCCAGCTCGCGGCACAGGGCCGGACCAGCACCCGTACGCGGCGGGTCGAGGACCACGAGGTCGACCGAGGCCCGGCCGCCGAGCCACCGGTTGGTGGGGTCGGTGCCGATCCGGCCGCGGCTCACCCGCACCTGAGCCAGATCGGCCAGGTTGTGCTCGGCATCGAGTACGGCCTGGCGGTCCCCCTCGACGGCGACGACCTGACCCGTCGCGCCGACCTGCTCCGCCAAGGCGCCGGCGAACAGGCCGACACCGCAGAACAGGTCCAGTGCCGACTCCCCCGGAGCGGGAGCGAGCTGGCCGAGCACCGCGTCGACGAGGGTCTGGGCGGACGCCGGGTGGATCTGCCAGAAGCCTCCCCCGCTCACCCGCCAGCTCCGGCCGGCCGCGTGCTCGGTGACCGCTCCCGGCCCGCGCAGGGTGGTCATGTGGCCCTTGTCGTCGTCGCGGACGAAGCCGGCCGGGACGTCGAGGTCGACCGGGTGCAACGGCTGCCGCCGGGAGACCGGGGTGGCGGCGACCAGGCGGTCCGAGGTGGACGCCGACGTGACCGCCTGGACCGCACGGATGTACGGCCATTGCCGCCGCTCCACCCCGAGCTCCGTGACCCCGGGGTGTGCGATCAGGCAGCGGTCGATCGGCTCGATCGCGTGGGACCTGGCCCGGTGCAGTCCCACCGTCCCGTCGCGACGGACCGCGAAGCCGACCCTGGTCCGCCAGCCCAGCCCGTCGTCGCTGCCGGGGACGGCCTCGACCACCACGTCGAGGTCCAGACCCGCCAGCCGGGACAGCTGTTCGCGGACGACGGCCGCCTTGAGCTCGCGCTGGTACGGGAGCGCGGCGTGCTGCCAGTCACAGCCGCCGCAGCCACCGGGCCGGGCGTACTGGCACGGCGCGTCGACCCGGTGCTCCGACGCCTCGAGCACCTCGACCGCGTCGGCGCGCAGGTAGCGCGGGCGCACCTCGGTGACCTTGGCGCGTACGCGTTCACCGGGCAGGGCGTGCCGCACGAACACCGCCTGACCGTCGTGGCGCGCGACGCAGAAACCGCCATGCGCCACGGGGCCGACCTCGACCTCGAGGGTGTCACCGATCGCGGGCATCAGGCCTGTCCGCCGGTGCCGGCCCCTGCGCCTGCGCCGGCCGACGGCGGAGGCACCGAGGTGGCTCTCACACCCCAGCGGGCGCCGAGCTGGGGCGGTGGCGGCCCTTCGACGGGGTCGGGCAGCCGGGACGACGACGACAGCTGCCAGGGCACGCTGGTCACCATCACGCCGGGGGTGTAGAGCAGTCGGGTCTTGAGCCGCAGGGCGCTCTGGTTGTGCAAGAGGTGCTCCCACCAGCGGCCGACGACGTACTCCGGCAGGTAGACCGTGACCACGTCGCGCGGGCTCTCCCGACGCAGGTCGCGCACGTAGGCGAGGATCGGCCGGGTGATCTCGCGGTAGGGCGAGTCGATCGACACCAGGGGTACGGGGATGCCGCGGCGTTCCCACTCCTCCTGCAGCGCACGGGTTTCGTCCTCGTCGACCTGGACGGTCAGCGCGATCAGCGAGCTCGGCCGGGTGGCCCTGGCGTAGGCCAGCGCCCGCAGGGTCGGCTTGTGGATCTTGGAGACCAGCACGATCGCGTGGTTGCGCGACGGCAGCATGTCCTCGTCCTCGGACGGGATGAGCTCGA
>JAWWOL010000121.1:0-6436 GCA_033851695.1 Frankiales bacterium | reverse complement strand
GGACGCGTCGGCGATCGTTACGGAGGCCGCTGCCTCAACCAGGTGAGCCCGGTCGACGATGGCGGCGCTCTCGGCGCTTTCGAGGGCGGGTTTCCCCGATAGCGTCGCTATCGTCGGGCCCGTGCACCAGCGGCGAGCCGTTGGTGCGGTGCGGTGCTGTGGCTGCGTGGGTCAGTCGGTGTTCTCGCCGTGGCTGGCCGGCTGCTCCTCGGGTGTCTCCTTGGCCGGGGCGTCCTGCGGCTTGGTGATCGACTCGGGGATCGTCACGCTCGAAGGCCGAAGCGGCGTCGGGGACACCGCGAGGCCACCCGAGGTGAAGCGGCGCACCGCCTCAGCAGCGGCGGCGCCGAGGGCGGCGCCGAGGACCAGCACCCCGGCGAGCAGCGGCCAGCGACGGCTGCGCCGGGCTGGTACGTCGCCACGCAGCGCGGCCAGGGCTGCCGCGCTGCGGATCTTGGCCTCGGTGCGGGCCGGTGCGGTGTTGGCCGCGGCGGTTGCCAGTGCGGCGGCGACGGCAGGGGCCACGGTCTCGCGGGTGGTCTCGGCGGCGTGCTCGTAGGCGGGCTTGATCTTGTCCCGCGCGATCTCGCGGCCGGAGGCGATCGCCTGCTCGGCGACCGGCGTGATCCGCTCCCGGGCCGTGGTGACGTAGGGCTCCACGCGCTCGCGGGCGGTCGAGACGTAGGGCTCGACCCGCTCCCGCGCGGTCGACATGTAGGGCTCGGCCAGCTCGCGGGCGTGGTGGACGCGGGGCCCGATGACCTCCGCAGCGTCTGATGCGCGGCCGCGCAGGGTGGCGAGGTTGCCCTCGGCTGTGGCGCGGGCGGATGACCGACCGGTGAGTGAGCTGAGACGTGACACGTGTACCTCCAAGGACATCGGTTCGTCGGAGTCCTTGCCCGACCTGGCCCGCCCCCAACCGTGCGCCGGGCCTTCCCTGATCATGAACCCCCCTCTGTACGGGGTCCAGCGGCCGGCGAGGTGAACACGCTCCGGCGTGGCAGGATGGGACGCCGCAGCGGAGACCTGTCCGGCGGCGCCCGACGAGTGCGCGACCCACCTTGTGACCTGGAGGACCCCGTGGCCGAAGAGCTCTACGCAACCCTGCATACCTCGATGGGGGACATCGAAGTCCAGCTCTTCCCGAACCATGCGCCCAAGACGGTCGAGAACTTCGTCGGGCTGGCTGAGGGTGGCAAGGAGTGGACCGATCCCCGGTCCGGCCAGAAGTCCTCGGCGCCGCTCTACTCGGGCACGGTCTTCCACCGGGTCATCCCGGACTTCATGATCCAGGGTGGCGACCCGCTGGGTTCCGGTACGGGCGGTCCCGGCTACCGCTTCGGTGACGAGATCCACCCCGAGCTGGCGTTCACCAAGCCCTACCTGCTGGCGATGGCCAACGCGGGTCCCGGCACCAACGGCTCGCAGTTCTTCATCACCGTCGCGCCCACCGGGTGGCTGACCGGCAAGCACACCATCTTCGGCGAGGTCACCAAGGGCACCGAGGTCGTCGACGCCATCGCGACCACCAAGACCGGCTCGATGGACCGTCCGACCACGCCGATCACCGTCGACTCGGTGACGATCGACCGTCGCGAAGGCTGACCGGCTCCGGCCGTACGATCCCATGACCGTTCCGCCGCCGCCCCCTGTCGGGCCACCGCAGCTCGCACCGCCAGGGGCTGCGCCGGTCACCTGCTTCAAGCACGGGGACCGGCCCACCAAGATCAGCTGCTCGCGCTGCGGCCGGCCGATCTGCCCGGACTGCATGCACGAGGCACCGGTCGGCTTCCAGTGCCCGGTGTGCGTCAAGGAGGGCCGGACCTCGACCCCCCGTACGGTGACCGGCGCCCGGATGGTGCACAAGCCGGGCATCGTCAGCTATGTGCTGGTGGCGGCCAACATCCTGGTCTACCTGGTGCACGGCAACGGCGAGGCCCACCATGCCGACTGGGCGCTCTCGCCGTTCTACGTGAAGGCCCACGACGAGTACTACCGGCTGTTCACCGCGGGGTTCGTCCACTTCAGCATCCTGCACATCGGGCTCAACATGTTCGTCCTCGCGACCGTCGGTCCCCAGCTCGAGGCGCTGCTGGGCCGATGGCGGTTCGCCGCCCTCTACTTCGTCTCACTGGCCGGGTCGTCCGCGCTGTCCTACCTGCTGCTGCCCATCGGCACCATCGCCGGGGGTGCATCCGGCGCGATCTTCGGTCTGATGGGTGGCCTGTTCGTGGTCGCTCGCCGGATGAATCTCGACACCCGCCAGCTCAACGGCTGGATCCTCTACTCGCTGGTGTTCAGCTTTCTGCCCGGGCTCAACGTCGACTGGCGCGGGCACATCGGCGGACTGATCACGGGCGCCGCGGTCACGTACGGGCTGGTGCATGCTCCCCGGCGTCGTCGGACCCTGGTCCAGGTCGGCTCGGTGCTCGCCGGGCTGCTCGTCGCGGTCGCGGTGATCGCCATCCGTACGGCGACGTTCCCGCCGGTCACCGGCTGAGACGCGACTACAGGAGTTGTCCCCATTGGGGACAACTCCTGTGGAGAACTACACCGGTGTAACTCCGGTCACTTCCACTTGGTGGCGAGACCGAACCCGACGATCAGAAAGCCGAACCCGACCAGCAGGTTCCACGAGTTGATCGGCAGCGGCACGTTGTGGCTCTCGGCCAGGTAGTAGACGACCAGCCAGGCGACGCCGATGAGGAAGAACGTGGCCATCGCCGGCCCCACCCACGGCGAGCCGTACTTCTTCCGGTTCGAGACCGCCGCGGCCGGCGGGGTGTAGACAGCCTTCTTGCGGATGCGTGACTTCGGCACGGTTCGTCCTCACAGGTCGGGGCTCGGGTTAGCGTAGTCGGTAGGAGGCTTCAACGGGATGGTTGAGCACAGGGTTGCATGAGCAGAAGCTGGTCGATCGCTGTCCCGGTGACCCTGGCCGTAGCCGGTCTGCTGTTCTCGACGTCGGCGGTCACGGCCTCCCGGGGCGGAGCGCGCGATGGCCAGCGCACCGCCGTCACCGATCTGATCACCGACCGGCAGCACGCCATTGCCGTGCAGCAGGCCCGGCTGGCCACGCTGCAGGCGACGATGGCCGCGGCGGGGGCGAACGACCCGCGGGCCGAGCAGCTCAAGGCCGCGGCCGCCGCAGAGGCGACGACCGCCGGCACGGCCGCGGTCACCGGACCCGCGCTGACGGTCAAGCTCGACGACGCGCCACATCCGCAGCCCGGACAGACTCTCCCCGGCAACCCGTCTGCCGATGATCTGGTGGTGCACCAACAAGACGTCCAGGCCGTGGTCAACGCGCTGTGGGCGGGCGGCGCGGAGGCGATGACCATCATGAACCAGCGGGTGCTCTCCACAACGGCCGTACGCTGCGTCGGCAACACCTTGCTGCTGCACGGCCGGGTCTACTCCCCGCCGTTCGTCGTGACCGCGATCGGAGACCCCGGCAGCATGACCAAGGCGCTCGACGCGGCCCCCGACGTCTCGATCTACCGGCAGTACGTCGCCGCGTACAAGCTGGTCTACGACGTGAGCCGGCAGGCGTCGGTCTCGCTGCCCGGCGCCACCACGGCGCCCGAGCTCGGCTACGCCAAGGCGGGGACCCGATGACCGAGGTCACCGAGGTCGAGCCGGCAGCGCCGCCGCGGCGTACGGTCGGCGACGTCGTCCGGCTGGTTGTCTCGGGGGTGGGCCAGCTGCTGATCACCGCAGGGGTGATCCTGCTGCTGTTCGTCGGCTACGAGCTGTGGTTCACCGGCATCTACACCCGCCAGCAGCAGCAGACCGCCGAGAAGGCGATCCAGCAGACGTTCACCGCAGCGCGGGCGCCGGCCTCCGGCAGCAGCCAGGCGCCGCCGGTCACACACAACAAGAACGGCGACGTCGTCTACCCCAAGGTCGCGACCGGCTCGGCCGAGACCATCCTCTACGTGCCGCGGCTCGGCAAGAACTACCACTACGTCGTGGTTGAGGGTGTGGGCACCGACGACCTGAAGAAGGGCCCGGGGCACTACCCCGGCACGGCGCTGCCCGGGCAGCTCGGCAACGTGGTGGTGTCCGGCCACCGGACGACCTACCTGGCGCCCTTCAACCGGTTCGACGAGCTCAAGCCCGGTGACCCGGTGATCTTCGAGATGGCCGACGGCTGGTACACGTACAAGGTGGTCAGTACCGAGATCGTGCAGCCCACCGCGACCTGGGTGATCGACAACCCCTACCCGGACAAGCGCCCGGTCGGCCGCAGCTTCACCTTCACCACCTGCAACCCGAAGTACTCCGCCAAGCAGCGCCTCGTGGTCTACGGCAGCTTCGTCTCGCACACGCCGTTCAGCCAGCCGCCCGCCGGGATCAACGTCGTGAAGGGCGGCTGAGCCGTGTACGTCTGGATCTGGCGCAAGCTGCCGGGCAACCTCGCGGCCAAGCTGGGCGGGTCGCTGGCCCTGCTCCTCGTCGCACTGGCTGTCCTGTTCTTCCTGGTGTTCCCCTTCGCCGAGCCGCGGCTGCCGTTCAACAACGTCAACGTCGACCAACCGGCACCGGCGACCTCGACGATCATTTCCCCTTCCCTCACCCCGCACGCGTAGCATTCCGCACGTGACGACTCCGGAGAGTGACGTAGAGGGCATGGCGGTGTACGACGACCGGCCCTGGCTGGCGTCCTACCCGGCGGAGGTCCCGGACGACTACGACTTCCCGGTCGTGCCGTTGACCCGCTTCCTCGACGACGCCGCCGACTCGTTCCCGACCAACCCCGCGGTCGCGTTCCTGGGCACGACGATGACGTACGCCGAGCTGCGGGCCGACGTCGACCGGTTCGCCGGCGCGCTGGACGCGCTCGGGGTGCGCAAGGGCGACCGGGTCGCGCTGGTGTTGCCGAACTGCCCGCAGAACGTGATCGCGTTCTATGCGGTCCTGCGCCTCGGCGCGGTCGTGGTGCAGCACAACCCGCTCTACACCGCGCACGAGATGGGACACCAGCTCGCCGACTCCGGCGCCACCGTGGTGATCACCCTTGACCGGGCCTACGCGACGATCGCGGAGGTGCGGGACCGGACCGCCCTCGAGCACGTGATCGTCACCTCGATCATCGACTACCTCCCCCGGCGGCAGCAGCTGTTGCTCAAGCTGCCGATCAGCAAGGCGAGGACGAAACGGGCCGAGATCTCCGCGGTCGTGCCCAAGAGTGCTGACGTCCGGCAGTTCACCGAACTGCTGGCGCACTCCCCCGGCCCGGCGAGGCAGACCCCCGTCGACCCGTCGACCGACCTGGCGCTGCTGCAGTACACCGGTGGCACGACCGGGCTGTCCCGCGGCGCGCGGCTGACCCACGCCAACCTGGTGTCCAACGCCTACCAGTGCCGCCTGTGGTTCACCGGTGCCAACTCCGGCCAGGAGCGCACGCTGGCGGTGCTGCCGCTGTTCCACGCGTACGGGCTGACGCTGTGCCTCGGGCTGACCGTGCTGCTGGCCGGCAACCTGATCCTGTTGCCGCGGTTCGACCTCGAGCTGACCTTCGAGGCGATCGACAAGTGGCGGCCGACGCTGTTCCCCGGCGTCCCGCCGATCTACAAGGCGATGGTCGACTCGCCGGACGTCGGCAAGCACGACCTGCGCTCGATCAAGGAGTGCGTCTCCGGTGCGATGAAGCTGCCGGTCGAGGTCGCGGCGGCATTCGAGCAGATCACCGGCGGCCGGCTGGTCGAGGGCTACGGGATGACCGAGGCCTCGCCGGTGACCCACGCCAACCCGCTCACCGGCACCCGGCGCAGCGGCATGATCGGCATCCCGATCCCGGGCACCCGGGCTCGGATCGTCGACCAGGACGACCCGACGGTCCCGATGCCGGTCGGCGAGCCGGGCGAGCTGGTGGTCTCCGGGCCGCAGGTGATGCAGGGCTACTGGAACCCGGCGGATGCTGGGGAGACCTCCGCTGAGACCTTCACCCCGGACGGCTACCTCCGTACGGGGGACATCGCGGTCATGGACGCCGACGGCTGGTTCGCCGTCGTGGACCGCAAGAAGGAGCTGATCATCGCCGGCGGGTTCAACATCTACCCCAGCGAGATCGAGGAGGTGCTCTACACCCTGGTCGGGGTCGCCGACTGCGTCGTCGTGGGCGTTCCGGACGCCTACCGTGGCGAGACGGTCAAGGCCTACATCGTGCTGCAGCCGGGTGCCACGCTCACCGAGGCCGACGTGATGGCACACTGCGCCGAGCGGCTGACCGCGTACAAGGTCCCCAAGCAGGTGGAGTTCCGGGACTCCCTGCCGCGGACGCTGGTCGGCAAGGTGCTCCGCCGGGTGCTGGTCGCCGAGGAGCGCGAGAAGGCCGCAGCGGCGAAGAACCCGGGATGACGGTCAAGATCCTGGTCGTCGACAACCGGGACAGCTTCGTGCACAACCTGGTCCACTACCTGCGGGAGCTCGG
>JAWWOL010000068.1:0-3376 GCA_033851695.1 Frankiales bacterium | reverse complement strand
AGGACCGAGAAGGGATGCAGGAGCGCATCCGGCCAGATCCGACCGCCGGTGCGGTTGGCGGAGATCGCGCGACCCGCCACTCCTGCTGCGTAGCCGGCGATCCCGGCCCGGCTACCGCGCAGTGCTGCCACCGGAGGGGCCAGGTAGAGGATCCCGAAGGCGCCCATGACCGCGGCCGTTCCCTGCGGTGACCCGAACGCGCACCACAGCGATTTCCCGTACCCGTCCGCGAGTGCCCGCCCGCCGTCGTACATCCGGCAGCTGGCCACCGCGGTGCCGTCCACGACGGTGCCCTTGCCGCCGGATCGCTTGATGGCACGCAACAGTGCGACATCCTCGATGACCTCATCGCGCACGGCGGCATGCCCGCCGGCCCGTTCGTACGCCGCACGGCGTACGGCGATGAGCTGGCCGTTGGCGGCTGCCAGGGCCGGCCGGGGTGAGGTCTCCGCCAGCCGGAGCGGCAGGAAGGTCAGCCAGCTCCACTGCAAAAGCGGCTGCACGAGCCGTTCGAGCAGGGACACGGCTTGTTGCCGGGGGTAGGGCGAGACCAGGTCGAACTGCTCGAGCATGGCCACCGTCGCGGCGAGGCCAGAGGACGCGAGAGTCACGTCTGCGTCGAGGAACACGAGCACCTCACCGTTCGCTGCGTCGGCCAGCTGCTGGCAGGCGTACGGCTTGCCCAGCCAGCCCTGCGGCGGCTCTCCGGCGCCGATGAGCAGCCGCAGCCGCGGGTCGTCCACGCTCTCGACCAGCTCCCGGGTGCGGTCGCGTGACCCGTCGTCGAGGACGAGCACCTCGAGCAGCGGGACCTGTCGTTGAGCCAGGACCGCTGCCAAGCAAGTGAGGACGTGCTGTTCCTCGTCCCGTACGGGGAGCAGCACGGAGACCTTGAACCGTGACACCGGTGCCGGCAATGGCGGCCGGCGGAGCAGCTGCGCGTTGAGCCACGTGTGCAAGGAAAGGGCCGTTGCCACGGCGGCGATCCGCTTCATCGCAGCCGCCGTAGCAGCGGAAGTGCGACGAGGCCCATGCCGATGCCGCCGGTGATGGCGACGGCGGGGCGGCCGAAGAAGGCCAGGTTGGCGAGCACGCTGGACCCGTACGTCCAGAGGTAGAGCGTGAGCGGCTGGGCGTCGGAGCCGGTCTGCGGGACCAAGGCGTGCAGCACACCCATGAGCAGGATGGACACGCCCAGCCAGCCGAGGTAGTTGGTGAGCGGGATCCCTTGCAGGCCAGGCGATCTGTGCGCCCATTGCCAGTGCCCGGCAGCCACCATCTGCGGATCGAGGAAGAGGTCCCAGCTGGCGAGGGCCCATCCGCCGACGGCTGCTGTCGCGATGCGGCCGTCGACCAGCCGCCGGGCCGCCGAGAGGGCAGGCCAGGCCATCATCGTCCAGGCAAGCGGGATGACCAGCGGGACTCCGAGCACCCGCCGGCCGAGGGTGCCGGCATAGTCGTACGAGCCGAACGGGAACCCGGTGTGCGTACCGATGGCCTCGACGGTGAAGCCCACCGTTGCGGTGACCACCAGGAAGGCCATTCCTACGAGGACGCCGCGGCTGGTGATCAGGTGCGCGACGGTAGCGAGGGCGAAGACCAGGACGGTGGCGATGGTCAGCTGGTCGCGCCGCTGCCCGTGCACGAGCGGGTAACAGATCTCGAGCAGGACCGCCAGCCCCGCAAGCCACCACGCCGGCGCGAGACGGTGGTGGGTGGGCATTCGCAGAGCCTACGTGCGCAGGGTTGACTTGACCCGCCGGGCAACCCGGGCGCGTCGGCTGCCGGCCCGGTCGGCCAGGATCGCCCGGGCGGCCGACCGTCCGCTGGCACCGAAGACGCCGCCGCCGGGGTGGGTGGAGGCGCCGGTCAGGTAGAGGCCGTCGCGGGGCCCGCGGTAGGTGGCCCACTCCGGCACCGGCCGCAGCGAGAACATCGCGTCCAGCCCCATCTCGACGTGCATGACGTTGGCCCGCAGCAAGCCGAGCTCGCGCTCGAGATCCAGCGGTGTCTGGACGAACCGGTGCTCGATCGAGTCGGTGAACCCGGGCGCCAGCCGTTCGACCTGGGCGATGATCTTGTCTGCCTCGCGGTCCCTGATCGCGTCCCAGGCCTCGCCGTTGCTCAGCGCGTAGGGGTGCCACTGGGCCCAGAGGCTGACGTTGTGCTTGCCGGGCGGCGCGATCGTCGGGTCGACAGCACTGAACGTCATCGCGAGCACGGCAGGTTCCCGCGGCGGCACACCCGCACCGAAGTCCCCGTACGCGGCCCGCAGCTGGTTGCGGTCCCTGGCCAGCAGCTGGAGTCCCTGGTGAGCGCTGCCGTCGGCCGGCGCGGAGGGGTAGCGCGGCAGGTCGCGGGTGCCGAGCCGGACGACCATCCCGATCCCGTTGCCGACCCTGATCCGTTTGAGCGCGTCGGCGAGGAGTGCCTGGTCGTCGAGGAGCCGGACGGTGGTCAGGACGTGGCAGCCGGCGAGGACTCGTTCGGCGTCGATCCGATCGGCGCTCTCCGTCCGGACGCCGGTCACCCTGGCCCCCTGGGAGGTGATCGCGGTGACCGCGTCGCCGAGGCGCAACGTGCCCCCGTACGAGCGGAAGCGGGTGGCCAGGGCGTCGGAGAGGACGCCGGACCCGCCGACCGGCCGGCCAGGGGGCAGGTGGTGCATGACCATGTTCCAGCCGACCAGGTCGGCAGTGGCGACCTCGTGCGTCGGCGGACCGGCCTGCGCGCCCAGCCAGGACAGCGCGGTCTTGAGCCGCTCGTCGGTAAACGTCGCGTCGAGCAAGGCGTCGGCCGGCTGGAGGAACTGGCGAGCGAGCTCGGGGCCTTTCTGTCCGGTGGACCGCCCGACGTTCCAGAGCCGGTGGCCGAGGTTGCGCATCGTGGGGGGATCCTGGAACGCCTCGAAGATCTTGCGGTTGCGCTCGCCCCAGTCCTTGGCGAACGCGGCGTAGGCGTCGGCGTCCCGGTCGCCACAGACATCCGCGATGCTGTTGCAGGTGCGCGCGAGGTCGGTGCTGAAGGTGATCGCCTGTTGTCCGTCGTCGGTGCGGAACGGCGCGAAGGCCCAGGGGTCGCAGTCGAGGTAGCGCAGGCCGCACTCCTCGAGGCGCAGGTCCTCCACGATGCCGGTGTGCCGGACCATGATGTGGGCGCTCGAGCCGCGGTCGACCTGGTAGCCGGGAAAGCGCTCGACGGTGGAGCAGGCACCGCCGACGATCCGGTCACGTTCGACCACCTCGACGTCGAGGCCCGCTCTGGCCAGGTAGCAGGCGGCGACCAGGGCGTTGTGCCCCGCTCCGACGATCACGACATCCCGCACCGGGGCAGCCTACGGGGACAGGTCGAGGGACCGCCCGTGCAGGGTGCCCGC
>JAWWOL010000064.1:0-5149 GCA_033851695.1 Frankiales bacterium | reverse complement strand
CCTCCAGCGCCTCGAGCACCGGGCGGAGGGTGAACGGGAAGTCGTAGGCCGAGCGGGTGAGGTTGGCGGTGCCGGCCAGCACGATCCGGTCCTCGAACCGCTCGACCAGCGTCTCGAGCATGGACGCTACGACGGCCGTCATCACCGAGCGGTCCTCGGCGCTGTCGGCCTGCTGGGGCAGCCCGAGGATCAGCGCGCCGGCGTCGGCGAGCGGGCGGTCGTTCATGTGTGCGTTGAGGGTCGCGCGCAGGTCGGCGACGGCGGCGTCACTGACCGGGCCAGGCAGCTCGACGACCCGCTGCTCGACCCGGCCGGTGTCGGTAATCAGCACCAGCAGGAGCCTGGTGTGCGCGAGCTTGACCACCTCGACGTGGCGGACCGACGAGCGGGACAAGGACGGATATTGGACGACCGCGACCTGGCGGGTCAGCTGGGCGAGCAGCTTGACCGTACGCAGGACGACGTCGTCGAGGTCGGCTGCGCCCTCGAGGAAGGTCTGGATGGCCCGGCGCTCCGGCGAGGACAGCGGCTTGACCGTGGACAGCCGGTCGACGAACAACCGGTAGCCCTTGTCGGTCGGCACCCGGCCGGCACTGGTGTGCGGCTGGGCGATGTAGCCCTCCTCCTCGAGCGCCGCCATGTCGTTGCGGATCGTGGCCGGCGAGACGCCGAGGTTGTGCCGCTCGACCAGCGCCTTGGACCCGACCGGCTCCTGCGTGGAGACGTAGTCCTCGACGATGGCGCGCAGCACCTCGAGCTTGCGGTCGTCGAGCATGGGTCACCTCCAGCTGGGTCTTGGCACTCCTGTTCGCAGAGTGCCAATGATAGCCGCCGGAGCGGTCCTTCGCCGCTTACCGCTGCTCGGTGACCGCGAGCCCGGTGGGTGTGGAGCGGTGGGAGACCCGCGTCTGGTTGCGGCCGGCATCCTTGGCGGCGTACAACGCCTCGTCAGCGGCGTCGACCATGAGCGAGCCGTCGAGGTCGCCCAGGCGCCAGCTCGCGAGCCCGATGCTCACCGTCACCGGCAACCCCCGCTCGGCGAACTCCTCGGCCACCGCCTTCCGTACGACCTCGGCGCGCAGGAACGCGTCCGCGGTGGTGCAGTTCGGCAGCAGGACGCAGAACTCCTCGCCGCCGATCCGGGCGACGACGTCGATGCCGCGGAGCTGGCCACGCAGGACCTCGCCCACGCCCTGCAGCGCCCGGTCCCCGGCGGCATGCCCCATCGTGTCGTTCAGCCCTTTGAAGTGGTCGAGGTCGACCATCCACACGCTCAGCGGCCGGCGCTCGCGGTCGGCCCGCTCGCACTCGCGGAGGAAGGCCTCGCTCAGGCCGCGCCGGTTCAGCAGCCCGGTCAAGGGGTCGGTGCGGGCCTCGGTGCGCGCCTCGTCGAGGGAGGCGGCGGCCTTTCCGCGCAGGACCGACACCAGCACGCACACGACGATCACGGTCGTGCAGAGGAAGAGCGCCGGCGGCGTACCGGCCTGCAGACCGCGTTTGCCGATCACGACGACGGCGTACGCGACAGCGATGAACGCCGTGTTGGCGAAGGCCTGCCGTCGAGGCAGGAAGTAGCCGGCGAGCAGGATGCACCAGACGAACAGCAGCTCGCTGCCGTCCAGCGGGGTGTTGCTGATCCACATCGAGACACTGATCAAGGTGGCGGCGGCGGCGGGGAGGATCCCGACGATCCACTGCGGCGTCGCCTTTCCCCCGATCGCGCAGAGCAGGCCCAGGGCCAGCGCCACCAGGCTCGGCAGGATGGTCGCAGCCGGGCGGCCGTTGCTGTAGCCGACGTTGGTCAGGCCCAGGGCGAGCGTCATGGCCGCTCCCCCGCACACGAGCAGGCCGCCGACCCGCGCAGGCGGCATCACGATGCCCGGTACGCGCGGTTGTCGCATGCTCACCTGTTGCCTATCGCCCGGCGGGGGCCTGCCACCGAGGGCCGTCCGCCCCGGGTCTTTCACCCGACTGGACCAGCCGACCGGCAGCAGCTCGTCAGCCCGAGCTTCGACCGCCGGTTCCGTCATGGACAGAATTGTGCGGAACGATCAACCGCTGATCATCGGTAGCACTACTCATCCGGTCAGCCGGCAGTACGGCAAGCCGCCTCAGCCCACGCGCCACGAGTCGTTGCCGCGCAGCAGGGTGGCCAAGGCCTGCTCGTCGAGAGCCCCGGCTCCGGCCTGCTCGAGCTGGGCGGACATCTGCGCGTCGTACGTGGGGCGGGCGACGTCCCGCAGCACCCCCATCGCCGCGTAGCGCGTGTCCAGGGACTGCAGCCGGGACAACGCGAAGGCATAGGTCGGGTCCTCGCTGTGCGCGTCGTGCACGACGAGTCGGGGGTCGTCCTCCGCCACGCCGCCCTCGACGACCAGTGCGCCGTTGCCGGCCCGAACAACAGCCTTGGCCGCGTCCGCACCGAACCGGATGGGCCGTCCGTGCTCGAGCCGGACGAACCAGTCGTCCCTGGTGGCCGGATCCTTCAGGGCGTCGAACGCGCCGTCGTTGAAGATGTTGCAGTTCTGATAGATCTCGACCAGGGAGGTGCCCTCGTGCGCCGCGGCCGCGCGCAGGACCGAGGTCAGGTGCTGACGGTCGGAGTCCAGCGACCGGGCGACGAAGGTCGCCTCCGCGCCGATGGCCAGGGACAACGGGTTGAACGGCGCGTCCAGCGAGCCGTACGGCGAGGACTTGGTCACCTTGCCGACCTCGGAGGTCGGGGAGTACTGGCCCTTGGTCAGGCCGTAGATGCGGTTGTTGAACAACAGGATCGTCAGGTTGACGTTGCGCCGCAGCGCGTGGATCAAGTGGTTGCCGCCGATGCTGAGGGCATCACCGTCGCCGGTCACCACCCAGACGCTGAGGTCCGGACGCGAGGTGGCGAGGCCGGTCGCGATCGCCGGCGCGCGGCCGTGGATCGAGTGCATCCCGTACGTGTTCATGTAGTAGGGGAACCGGGACGAGCAGCCGATCCCGGAGACGAACACCGTGTCCTCACGCGCGATGCCGAGCTCGGGCATGAAGCCCTGAACGGCGGCCAGGATGGCGTAGTCGCCACAACCGGGGCACCAGCGCACCTCTTGGTCGGTCTTGAAGTCCTTCGGTGACAGCACCACCGGGGTCTTAGCCATTGTCGAGCACCCCTTGCAGCATCTCGGCCAGGTCCGCCGCCTTGAACGGCATGCCGCTCACCTGGGTCACGCTGATCACGTCGACGAGATACTTCGCGCGCACCAGCATCGCGAGCTGACCGAGGTTCATCTCGGGCAGCACCACGTGCTGATATCCGGCAAGCACCTGGCCGAGGTTGGCCGGGAACGGGTTCAGGTGGCGAAGGTGCGCCTGGGCGATCAGGCCGCCGGCCTTGCGCACGCGTCGTACGGCGGCACCGATCGGCCCGTACGTCGACCCCCAGCCGAGGACCAGGACGCTGGCCTGGCCGGAGGGGTCGTCCACGGCCAGCGGCGGAATGGACGCCGCGATGCCGTCGACCTTGGCCTGCCGGAGCCGGACCATGAGGTCGTGGTTGACCGGGTCGTAGGAGATCTCGCCGGTCCGGTCGGCCTTCTCGATCCCGCCCAGGCGATGCTCCAGACCCGGCGTCCCCGGGACGGCCCAGGGTCGCGCCAGCGTCACCTGGTCCCTCAGGTAGGGCAGGAACGTGCCTTCTTCGTCCCCTGTGCCGTTCGGTGCGGTCGCGAACTCGACCCGAAGGTCGGGCAGGTCGGCGATCTCCGGGATGCGCCACGGCTCGGAGCCGTTGGCGAGATAGCCGTCGGAGAGCAGGAACACGGGGGTCCGGTAGACGGTGGCGATCCGTACGGCCTCGAGGGCGGCGTCGAAGCAGTCGCCCGGCGACTGCGCCGCGATCACCGGGACCGGCGCTTCCCCGTTCCGGCCGAACATCGCCTGCAGGAGGTCGGACTGCTCGGTCTTGGTGGGCAGCCCGGTCGAGGGGCCGCCGCGCTGGATGTTGCAGATCACGAGCGGGAGCTCCAGGGACGCCGCGAGGCCGATGGTCTCGCTCTTGAGCACGATGCCGGGACCCGAGGAGGTGGTGACGCCGATGGCACCGCCGAAGGCCGCGCCGAGCGCAGCGCCGATGGCGGCGATCTCGTCCTCGGCCTGGAAGGTGCGGACACCGAAGCGCTTGTGCTTGCTGAGCTCGTGCAGGATGTCGGAGGCCGGAGTGATCGGGTAGGCACCGAGGAAGAGGGGCAGCCCGGCCTGCTGGGCGGCCGCGATGAGCCCGTAGGACAGGGCCAGGTTGCCGGTGATGTTGCGGTAGGTCCCGGACGCGAGCGGTGCGGGCTTGATCTCGTACGAGACCGCGAACTCCTCGGTCGTCTCGCCGAAGTTCCAACCGGCCTTGAACGCGGTGACGTTGGCCTCGGCAACGTCAGGACGGCCGGCGAACTTCTTGCGCAGAAAGGCCAACGTGCCCTCGGTCGGGCGGCTGTAGAGCCAGGAGAGCAGCCCCAGGGCGAACATGTTCTTGCTCCGCTGGGCGTCCTTGCGGGACAACGCGGTGCCCTCGAGGGCGTCGGTGGTGAGCCTGGTCAGGTCGACCGCGTGCACCTGGAACCGGTCCAGTGTGCCGTCATCGATCGGGTTGGTCTGCCAGCCGACCTTGGCCAGGGCGCGGGTGGTGAAATCGTGGGTGTCCACGATGATCACCCCACCGCGCGGCAGATCGGCGAGGTTCGCCTTGAGCGCGGCGGGATTCATGGCCACCAGGACGTCCGGCCGGTCACCGGGGGTCAGGATGTCGTGGTCGGCGAAGTGCAGCTGGAAGGACGAGACGCCGGGCAGGGTGCCTGCCGGGGCGCGGATCTCCGCCGGGAAGTTGGGCAGCGTCGACAGGTCGTTGCCGAAGCTCGCCGTCTCGGCCGTGAACCGGTCACCGGTCAACTGCATGCCGTCACCGGAGTCGCCGGCGATCCGGATGACGACCTGCCCGATCTGCTTGAGCTGCTTCACGCTCACGTTCTGCTCACCCATCGACTGCTGCACCAACTTGGACACTAGGTCAACGTTGATCCGGTCGCAATCTGAACGCCGAACGCGTTGCCGGTCAAGTAGGCGCGGCGGCAGGAACCCGCCGGATCTGCCCGGTCAGTCCAGCAGACCGCGGACGACGGCGTCC
>JAWWOL010000061.1:0-8207 GCA_033851695.1 Frankiales bacterium | reverse complement strand
GGTGACGGCGGAGAAGAAGCCCCGGTCGGGCGCCGGCGAGCTCATCCGGGAGAGCAGCGACGACGGGTCGCGACGTCGCCGAGGCAGCCGGGCGGGCCGGCGTACCGAGATCAGGGCCGGTACGAGGGTCAGCCCCGCCACGAGGGCGACGAGCACCACGCTGACCCCGCCCGCGCCCATCGAGCGGTAGGTCGGGTCGTCGAAGGCGAACAGCCCGCACAGCGAGGCGGCGACGGTCAGGGCGGAGAACCCGATCGACCGCCCGGCCGTCGCCATCATCCGGTCGAGGGCTGCGGGGTGCTGGAGCCCTCGGCGCAGCTCCTCGCGGTAGCGGCTGACCATGAGCAGCCCGTAGTCGATGGCCAGGCCGAGGCCCATCACGGTCACGACGCTGACCACGTTCGGGTCGACGTCGAACAGGTAGGTGAAGCCGAGCAGGAACAGCAGCGAGCCGGCGATGCTGGCCACCGCGACCCCGAGCGGGATCCCGGCGGCGGCGAGCCCGCCGAAGATCAGCACCAGGACAACGGCGGCGATCGGCAGGCTCACCAGCTCGCCGTGCTCGAGGTCGGCCCCGACCTGCTGGTTCGCCTCCTGCCTGGCCACGCTGCTGCCGCCGACCAGCACCTGCGCGGCCGGCACCGCCTGCCGGAGCCGGGCGCCGACCGCGGCCGTGGTGGTGTCGGCAGCGCTGTCGGACAGGCCGTGACGCAGGTCGACGACGACCACGCTGGCCCGGCCGTCGGCCGCCCTGAGGTCGGCGGCCGAGCTCTCGTACGTGTCGTAGACCGCGGCCACGTCCGGCTGGGCCCGCAGGTCGCGGGCTGCCGCGGTCACGGCGGCGGAGACCACCGGGTCGGTGACGGCCGGTCCGTCGACGACCGCGAGGAGCCGTTGGCCGGTGGCGGAGGCGGCGTCGAGCCGGTTGAACGCCTGCACCGACTCGACCGAGCCCGAGCCGCCAGGGCTGTGCAGCCGCCCGAACACCTGACCACCGACGGTCAGCCCCAGCAGGAGCAGCACCGCCCACCCGGCGATGACCACGCGTCGCCGCCGGTAGCAGAACCGGCCCACCGCTTCGAGCATCCTTGCTCCCAGGCCTCGGGCTGCTCCCATCCTGGCAGAGCGCCGCCCTGACGGCTTCAGCGGCAGGTCGCCTGTGCCGACCCAACGATGGACGTGTGACCGGCCATCGACGAACGGGGAATCGTGAGCGCGCAACCCCTCCTGGGACCACCGCCGCAGCAGGCCGGCATCGACGCCGCCGCCGCGAGCGCCCGCCACCTGGTGACGGCGGTGGACCGGGTGCTGATCGGGCACCTGCCGGTCGTCGAGACGCTGATCTGCGCCGTGCTGGCAGGTGGTCACGTGCTGGTCGAGGACCTGCCTGGCGCCGGAAAGACCACCCTGGCCAAGGCGACGGCGCGGGCCCTGGGCGGGCAGTTCAGCCGGATCCAGGGCACGGCCGACCTGCTGCCGACCGACGTGACCGGCTCGTCGGTGTGGCGACCCGACCTCGGCCGGTTCGAGTTCATCCCCGGCCCGGTGTTCGGCAACGTGGTGCTGGTCGACGAGATCAACCGGATCCCCGCTCGCACCCAGTCCGGCTTCCTCGAGGCGATGGAGGAGGGCACGATCACCGTCGACGGTGTCGAGCATGTCCTCCCCGACCCGTTCGTGGTGATCGCGACCCGCAACCCGCACGAGCAGTACGGCACCTATCCGATGCCCGAGGGCCAGCTCGACCGGTTCGCGGTCCAGCTCGGCCTCGGCCGGCTGGACACGGCGACCGCCGCCCGCGTCGTACGGGAGCAGCTCGCCGGTGCCTCCGTGGACCGGATGCCGCCCCTGGCCGATGCCACCCGGCTGGCGGCGCTGCGGGAGACCGTGCGCTCGATCTACGTGGCGGACGCGGTTCTCGACTACGCGGTGCGGATCGTCGAGGCCACCCGTACGCACCCCGACGTCGTGCTGGGCGCCAGCACCCGGGCGGCACTGGCGTTCGTCCGCCTGGCACAGGCGCGCGCCCTGCTGTCCGCCCGCAGCCACGTCGTGCCGGACGACGTACGCGGCCTGGCGGTCAGCGTTCTCGCCCACCGGCTGCAGCTGCGGACCGGGCCGGACACCGCGCGGGCGCGAAGCGTGGTCGTCGAGGTGACGGCGGGCGTCTCCGTACCCACACCGTGACCAGGCCGGTCGGGCGGCGCAAGGCCAGGCTCGGCGTTCTGCTGCCCCTGGTCGCCCTGCCGGCGGCGTTCCTGGCCCAGGCCGAGCGGATGCCGTTGGTCGCCGTCGTCGCCCTGGCCTGCGGCCTGGCGCCTCTGGCCGGGCTGACCGGACTACGGGCGATGGAGATGGCGTGGCACTGGCCGGGCGGGCTGTGGTACGTCGGGGACACGGTCTACCTGCGCACCACGTTCACCAACTCCGGCAGCCGGACGACACCGGTGCTGACGGTGCGTCAGGAGAGTCCGGGCCTGCCGATGCCCGACCTGACCGTGCCCATGCTCACTCCGGGCGAGAGTGCCACGGTGGACGTTCCGCTCCAGCTCGCCGCCAGGCGCGGGCCGGCTCCGCTCGGTCGCACCACGCAGCTGCACAACCGGCTCTCCGGCCGAGGTCACGCGCTCAAGCAGGCCCAGACGCAGGAGCTGCTCCCGGCGGTCCGGCCGCGTCCCGACCTGCCGCCGGCCCGGATCCTGGACCCGCTCGCCCGACCCGCCGAGGATGGATTCGGTACGGGACGCCGCGGGACCGCCGACCCGTTGCTGCTGCGGCAGTTCGCCAGTGGCGACCAGGTGTCGTCGGTGCACTGGCGCTCGACAGCGCGAGCCGGCCTCCCGGTCGTGATGGAGCGGGAGCAGCTTGCCGCCGGCCTCCTGGTGCTCCTGGTGGCCGACACCGGGGTCGGGGCTGCCTGGGAGGCGGCGGTGGCCCGTGCGGCCGGGATGGTGCAGGCCGCGGCGGCGCTGGCGCTGCCCGTCGCCGTTCTCGCGGCCGCTCCCGCCCAGCAGCTCGGGGGATCGCCCACGTACGACGCGGTCCAGGACTGGCTGGCGGGCCTGGTGCTGGCCGGCCCGGCCGAGCCGGCGCTGCTCGAACGGACCGTGAGCCTCGCCTCCGGCGGCCTGGTCGCGGTGCTCAGCGCCGACCCGCTCCTCGCCCGGGCCGTCACCGGCGGCGGTGCAGGCCCGGTGGTCGACCTGCTGGCGACGACGTGGTGACCCGGGCCCCGGGCCCTCAGCTGTCCCTGCGGCGGCAGCTCATGGACCGGGTCAAGCTGACCACCGCCGCCGGCCTGCTCCTCGGCATCGTCGGCATCAGCCTGGGCCCGGCCGGCGGTCCGAGCGCCGGCCTGCTCGATCTGGCCCTGCTCGGGCTCGGGCTGTGGCTCAGCCGCGGACCGACTCCGGACCACCGGTCTGCCGCAGGCAGGCCGGGCGCGCTGTCCGGCAACCAGGCCCTGCTGCTCATCCTCGCCCTCGGCGGGGCCGCGGTGCTGGTTGCCAGCGGCGCTGCGTCCCGGCCGATGCACGGGCTGGCCGTGGCACCGTTCGCGATGGCGGCCTTCGCGTTGTCCTCGCACAACTCCCGCGACCTGCGCAGCGGTCTGTTCGCCGCCGCCGCCTCGTTGCTGGTGCTCTCGGTCGCCGACGACCGGGCGCAGGTGATGGCGCTGTGTGCGCTCGGTCTGGTGCCGCTGGTCTTCGGCTGGGTGGCGCTGCGCCAGCTGATGGCGGTCGACCTGCATCCTGACCACCTCCCGGTGCCCGGCCGGCCCGGCCCGCGTCCCTGGTCGGCGGCGGTCGTCGCCCGGTTGGTCGTCCTGGCCGCAGCGGCAGCCCTGGTCGTGCCGAGCGAGCCGGCACCGCACGTGCACCCCGGGGCCGGCGACCCGTCCGCCGGCCCGGCGGGCGAGCGGGGCCTGGCGCTGTCCATGGGAGGTGGCCAGTTCAGCCTGCGCGAGCGCGGCAGTCTGGACGCCAACCCGGTGGTCGAGGTGCCGGCGGACTCGCCGACGCTGTGGCAGTCCGGCTACGCCGACCGATACGACGGGTCGAGCTGGACCCGCAGCAGCCGACCCGACACAGGGCTCAACCGGTCGACCGTGCTCCCGCTGACCACGCTGCCGACCGGCGCCGGGCTGACCAGCTCCGTCGTCGTGCCGCTGGGCGCGTACATCTCCTACTTCGTCTACGCCCCGGGACCGGTCGTCGCCGTCGACGCCGCCGCCGGCCAGGTGCGCAGCCTGCGGGACGGCACCGTCACGGCCTTCAACTCCCGCGACCCGCACATGCCCTACACGGTGGTCTGGGCGGCACCGGGCTCGAGCACGGTCGGCACGCTGTCCGGTGACGGCGTCGCCGACTCGGACCCGCGGTGGCTGAACCTGCCGGCGGAGCTGCCCGCCCGCGTGGCCGCGCTCGCACGTACGGTCACCGCGTCTGCGCAGACCACGCCGGACAAGGTCGGCGCCATCGAGGACTACCTGCGTACGCACGAGAAGTACCAGCTCGACTCGCCCGTGCCGGCTGAGGGCGTTGACGCGGTGGACGCGTTCCTGTTCACCGACCACGTCGGGTTCTGCGAGCAGTTCGCCAGCGCCGAGGCCGTCATGCTGCGCGCGGTCGGGATCCCGGCGCGGGTGGCCACCGGTTTCGGCGGACCGGGCGCGACCGCCGCGGACCCTAGCCGCCGGGTCTACCGCAACGAGGACGCCCACGCCTGGGTGCAGGTGGGGTACGGCGACGGTCGCTGGGTCAGCTCGGACCCGACCGCCGGCTCACAGCTGGCGTCGTCCACCGCAGGCCACCGTGCACTGGCCTGGCTGAAGAAGCTCTGGAAGCAGCTGACAGGGACGCCGCAGGCCCGCCGGCTGCTCGCGCTGGGTCTGCTGGTGCTCGCCGGCGCGGTTTGGCAGCGGCTCCGGCTGTTCCGCCGGTTCCGCCGGCCCGGCAGGGGGACCGCTGCGGCTCCCCACCCGCGGCTGGAGACCGCAGCGGGCCAGGCGTACCAGCGCCTCCTGCAACGGCTCGCCGAGCAGGAACGGCCGCGCCGGGCGAACGAAACGGTACGGGACCTGCTGCTGCGGCTGCGCGCCCCCGACCACGACGCGGTGGCCAGGGTGCTCGAGGCGGAGTGGTACGGCGGGGCGCGGGTGTCGCCGGCACTGTCCGCCGGCGCGGCCGCGGTACTGGACCAGCTGGCGCTGGAGGCGCTGGTCGGCGTGACGCGGTAGCGGCGCCGTAGAGTCGAGCCGTGATTCGCCGGTGAGCCAGGACGACCTCTTCGCTTCGACCGGTTCCGTCGCGTCCGCGGCACCGCTCGCCGTACGGATGCGGCCGCGGTCGCTGGACGAGGTGGTCGGCCAGCAGCACCTGCTCGGCCCTGGCGCGCCGCTGCGGCAGCTGGTCGAGGGTGGCGCCGCGACGTCGCTGATCCTCTGGGGACCGCCGGGCACCGGCAAGACCACCCTCGCCTACGTCGTGTCCTCGGCCACCGGCCGGCGGTTCACCGAGCTGTCGGCGGTCACGGCAGGCGTCAAGGACGTCCGCGCCGTCATCGAGGACGCCAAGCAGCAGCTGTCGATGTACGGCCGGCAGACGGTGCTGTTCATCGACGAGGTGCACCGGTTCAACAAGGGACAGCAGGACGCGCTGCTGCCGGCGGTGGAGAACCGGTGGGTGACCCTGATCGCCGCCACCACCGAGAACCCCTTCTTCTCGATCGTCTCCCCGCTGCTGTCCCGGTCGCTGCTGCTGACGCTGGAGCCGCTGTCCGAGCCGGACATCCGCGACCTCGTCGCCCGGGCCACCGCCGAGCCACGGGGGCTCGGTGGAGCCGTCGAGGTCAGCGACGAGGCGCGCGAGCACCTCGTCCGGATCGCCGGCGGCGACGCCAGGCGGGCGCTGACCGCGCTCGAGGCGGGGGCGGCCTCCGCGGTCGCGCTGGGTCTCCCGGTCCTGGACGTGGCGACGCTCGAGGAGGCGGTCAACCGGGCGGCGGTGCGCTACGACCGCGACGGGGACCAGCACTACGACGTGATCAGCGCGTTCATCAAGTCGATCCGCGGCAGCGACCCCGACGCCGGGCTGCACTACCTCGCCCGGATGCTCGAGGCGGGGGAGGACCCGCGCTTCATCGCCCGCCGTCTGGTGATCCTGGCGTCGGAGGACATCGGCATGGCCGACCCGACCGCGCTGCTGACAGCGGTGGCCGCGGCGCAGGCCCTCGACCTGATCGGCCTGCCGGAGGCCCAGCTCAACCTGGCCCAGGCGGTGGTGGCGCTGGCGCTGGCGCCCAAGTCCAACGCGGTGACCGTTGCCATCGGCGAGGCAAGGGCGGACGTCCGCGCCGGCCTGGCGGGGGCGGTTCCGCCACACCTGCGAGACGCGCACTACGCCGGCTCGAAGAAGCTCGGCCACGGCACGTCCTACGTCTACGCGCACGACGTACCCAGCGGGATCGCCGCACAGCAGTACGCGCCCGATGCGGTGGCCGGCAAGGAGTACTACCGCCCAGGCAGCCACGGCCGGGAGGCGGCGTACGCGGAGTCTCTCGCGGCGATCCGCCGGGCGCTGGGCCGGACGCAGGACCAGTAGTCCGCCGGGGGTATGCCCTGTCGGGCGACTCTGCGTTGCCCGCTGCGGGCGGGCAGCGCAGAGCCTGGGCGGGACTAGTCCGGCCGCGCGGGCTCTTGTCGGGAGAGTCTGCGTTGCCCGCTGCGGGCGGGCAACGCAGAGTGCTCGGCTCACCCTCCCCCCACCGCCGAACGCGACCGGGTGGTCCGGGACAGACACGCTCCCGTGGGCGGACCGCGTGGCGCCCCGCCTGACGTTGAGGCGGCGGCCCGATACGGTGACCACCGACGTACAAGCGCCGAACGCCGTCATTGAAGGAGTAGACCTGTGTCCGGATGGCAGATCAGCGGGATCATCCTCGCCAGCGCCCTGGCGGCGCTGCTGCTGGCGCTCGCCTACCTGATGGCTGCCAAGCTCGGCGCCGTCATCGCCGAGACGCAGAACAGCGTGCGGCGGATCACCGACGAGCTGATCCCGACCCTGCAGGGCGTCACCGTGTCGGTCGACCACGTGAACGACCAGCTGGTACGCGTCGACGCGATCACCGGCAACGTCGAGAAGGTCAGCACCAACGTCTCGGGCCTCACGTCGGTGTTCGCCGCGACGCTCGGTGGCCCGGCGATCAAGGCGGCGGCGTTCTCGTACGGGGTCCGCAAGGCGCTGGGTGCCCGCAAGGCCGAGGCCGAGGACAAGCGGGTCAGGGCCCACCTCAAGGCCGAGGCCAAGGCCGCGCGCGCGGCCAAGCGGAAGGGCTGAGCGACATGCATGTGGGACGCAGCTTGTTCTTCCTCGGGCTCGGCGCAACCGTAGGCGTGCTGGTGGTGCGCAAGGTGCAGAAGACCGCCGACTCGCTGAGCCCGTCCGGCGTCGCCGGGGCGCTGCGCTCCGGTCTCGCCGACCTCACCGATGCCGTACGGGACTTCGGGGACGAGGTCCAGGTGGCCATGCTCGAACGGGAAACCGACCTGCGCGCAGCGCTGGGTCTCGACGACGATGGTGCCGCAACCTGACGACCGCCACCACCCACGAACCGATAGGCCACGATGCAGTCCGCTGAGATCAACCGCCGCTTCCTCGCGTACTTCGAGAGCCGGGGGCACACGGTCGTGCCGTCCGCCTCGCTGATCTCGGACGACCCGACCCTGCTGCTGGTGCCCGCCGGCATGGTCCCGCTCAAGCCGTACTTCCTGCTCGAGCAGACCCCGCCCTGGCCGCGGGCGACCAGCATCCAGAAGTGCGTGCGGACCCCCGACATCGACGTGGTCGGCACCACCACCCGGCACCTCACGTTCTTCCAGATGGCCGGCAACTTCAGCTTCGGTGACTACTTCAAGGCCGACGCCATCCCGATGGCATGGGAGCTGTTGACCTCCAGCGTCGAGGACGGCGGCTTCGGCTTCGACCCCGAGCGGCTGTGGGCCACCGTCTTCTTCGACGACGACGAGGCCTTCGCCCTGTGGACCGACGTGGTCGGGCTGCCGCCGGAGCGGGTCCAGCGACGCGGCATGGAGGACAACTTCTGGTCGATGGGCGTGCCCGGCCCCTGCGGTCCCTGCTCGGAGATCTACTTCGACCGCGGGCCGGAGTACGGCAAGGAAGGCGGCCCCATCGCCGACGAGGACCGCT
>JAWWOL010000021.1:0-6310 GCA_033851695.1 Frankiales bacterium | reverse complement strand
TCGTGTAAGGCCGCGGTGATGCTGCTACGAAAAGGCCCAGGGGGCGTGCGGCAGCTGTTCGTCCATCGCCCCGCCGGCCGTGCAGTCGACGCTGCGGTAGTCGTCCGGCATGTACGGGTAGACGCCGTGCCAATAGGCGCGCGCGAGGTACTCCGCCTGCTGGGCATTGGCGCCGAGCAGCATCGCGGCCTCGTAGTCGCGCTGCACGGCGGCGCACTCGGCCAGGGCCTCGTTGGTGATGCCGGACATGTGCATCGACTCGTGGGTGAGCACGTGGACAGCGGTGACCTCGTCGAGGCTGGGGCGGTCGCGGCCGCCACCGAGGTAGGACGCCAGCAGTCCGCACGGCGCGTGCTTGATCAACGTGGAGTGCTCGGGAACCCCGTCGGCGCCGTACTTCACGAAACCCAGCTCGTTCCCGACGTCCACCCACTCTGCGCTGCCGCTCTGGCAGTGGACGGTCGCCTTCCCGCCCGAGAGCACCGATGCAGCCTGACTCAGCCGGGTCTCCTCGTTGTGGTGCCTGACGACCGGGATGGCGACGATGACCCCGAGCACCGGCAGCATCCAGGCTGACCAGGGCAGCGCAACCTTGCGGCCGATCGCGTCGACCCGGTGCAGCCACCATCGGCCGGCGATGACGGCGCCGGCAACGAGGAGGGTGATGGCCACCAGCTCGAGCACGGACGGTGTATCGGCCGCCCCCCGCAACGACCGTAGAGCCATGATCGTCGTTTCGCACCCGGGTGGTGCTCGGCACCGGTAAGGTCTGCCAATGCCTCGACCCAGCCGCGCCCTCGCCGCCCTGACGCTCACCGCCGCGCTCACGACCGCGACCACGATCGGCGCCTCCGGTGCCCAGGCAGCGGCAACAGCCAAGGTCGTCGTCACTCCGGCGCAGGCGCTGGCCGTCGTCAGCTCGGTGGCGCGGACGCAGAACAAGGCCGACCTGAACTACGACATCGCCCTCCAGGACACCGTGGAGACCGGCGCGGCCCGGATGGCCGACGACGGCGACTTCCGGATCTCGAAGATCGTGGGCTACTCGCCGTACCCGCCGTTCAGCTACGTCGGCACCCGGGTCTATCTGCCGCGCCAGACGCACTATCCGGCTCTGTTCCTGGCCCTGACCCACGTGAAGACCGCCGGCCAGCGGACCTCGACGGACACCCTGGCTCTGGTGTTCCAGCGGGCGTCCGCCTCCGCGCGGTGGAAGGTGTCAGCTGAGGTGTCCTTCGCTGCGGGTGCGGTCCCGGCGTTCAGTGTCGGCTCGAACGGCTACCTCCCGGCGCTGGCCCCGTCCACCCTGGCAGTGACCCCCACGGCGATGTATCCCGCGCTGCTCACGGCGCAGGGCCTCGCTGCCAGGGGCGGCAAGCCGTCGGCGGCCTGGGCGTACAACTCGCTGTGGAAGACCCAGCTGTCGCTGTCCGCCGCCCAGGCGGCTGACACCCACGAGACCTTCAGCTCCACTCACCTGGCGCCCGTCTGCTTCGCCAGCAAGGTCGGGGCCCTGTGCCTGACCTCGACCAAGGAGGTCCGGCTCGAGACCTCGACCGCGCAGGAGCTGGCCGCCGGGATCTTCTGGAACGTCAGAACGGTGGACGACCGCTACAACGAGGGTGGCGTCGCCCTGGGCAGCTACGCCACGATCCGTACGGTGGCCCTGCGCCAGCTGGCCGTGCTCATCCCGCGCAAGCAGGCGAAGGCCAAGCTCGCGGTCACCGCTGCGATCGAGACCCCGATTGCCGGCAGCGGCACGCTCGCCGCTGCCCCGTAGGGGCTACCAGGGCATCGCGATGAACGGCGACGAGTAGGCCTCGTCGGCGAAGGCCGGCGCCAGCATCTCCTCGGCCTGCTCCCGGCTGATCTGCGCCGACGCCTCCTCGGCACGGAGCAGGGCCGGCAGCAGCCGTACGTCGCCGGCGGTCGCGATGCCGGTGATCTGCGGGAACGACAGGACCCAGCTCACCGCGGCGGTGATCGGCGTCTCGTCCTGGAACGGCTCGTACCACGTGGCGTAGGTCTGCTCGCCCCCGGCCGGCCAGTTGCGCCGGGCCACGGTCTTGATGGTCATCAGCCCGACGTCCTCGCGCTCGGCCTCGGCGACCAGCGCCCAGAAGTCCGCTGCGTAGTCCTCCCGCCGGGCGAGCACCGGGTTCCATGGCGTCAGGACCGTGGCGAACGGGTAGCGGCGCAGCGCCTCGAGGTGGGTCGCCGGGGCTTCGTGCCCGTGGCCGGTGATGCCGACCGCGCCCACCAGTCCCTCGTCCTGCGCGCGCACGGCGGCCCGCAGCGCCCCGTCCTCGGCGAAAACCTTGTCCAGCTCGGTGAGGTCGCCCACGGCGTGCAGCTGGAGCAGGTCGACCCGGTCGGTCTGCAGCCGTTCGAGCGAGGCGTTGATCTGCGCCCACGCGGCGTCGTAGGTGCGCTCGCCCGTCTTGGTGGACAGGAAGACCCGGTCCCGGATGTCTGCCATGAGCGGCCCCAGCCGCAGCTCGGCGTCGCCGTAGCTCGCCGCCACGTCCAGGTGGTTGATGCCGGCCTCGAGTGCCAGCTGCACCGAGGCGTCGGCGGTGTCCTGCGAGACCTCACCCAGCGCGGCGGCGCCGTAGATGAGGACGGAGCTCTCGTGGCCGAGTCGGCCCAGTCGGCGGTAGCGCATGGCTTCCAGACTAGGCCACGTCGCCGAAGCGGCGCAGGGGGGAGAGTGCCTGAGCCACCGGCAGCAGTGCGATCACCGCTGCCAACAGCCACATCGCGCCCCGCAGGCCGAGCCAGGCGGACAGCACGCCCCCGGCCAGCCCGCCCAGCACGATGGCCCCGCGGGAGACCATCCGGATCGCCGAGGAGGTCCGCCCGACCATGGTCCGCGGCACCCGGGTCTGCAGGTAGGTCGCGACCGCGACGTTGTACGTCACCACGCCGGCGTCGACCAACAAGGTGCCGATCGCGTACGGGACCAGGCGGGCACCGTGACCGACCATTGGCTGGAGCAGGGCGAACGGCAGCGTGAACAGGCCGGGCAGCCAGGTGGCCCGGCTCAGGCCGATCCGGTCGAGGACCCGGGTGGCCATCAGGCCGCCGAGGAGGCCGCCGAGGCCCGACACCATGTAGAGCGCCCCGATCACCGCACCCGAGAGGTGCAGGTCGCGCGCGAGCAGCACCAAGGTCACGGTCGTGAGGGCGGAGAAGGACACGTTGGCCAGGCCGCTGAACAAGGCGAGTGCTCGCAGCGTCGGCTGACCGAACGTCGTTCGCAGCCCCTCGGCGATCTCCCGCCGCAGGTGCCGTTCGGTGGGCGGCGCTGGAGGCTCACGGTGCCGGATCCTGGCGGTGGCTACGGCCGCCAGGGCAAAGCTGACCGCGTCGACGAGCAGGGCGCCGGGGCCGGTCACGAGGCTGACCAGTGCCCCGCCGACGCCCGTACCGGCGATGTTCGCTGCCTCGCCGGTCGACTGCAGCCGGGCGTTCGCGCGGGCGATTCGCTCCGCTGGCACGAGCGAGGGCAGGTAGGCGGTGTAACCGGCGGCGAAGAGCACCGTGGCGGCGCCGCTGAGGAAGGCGACGACGTAGAGCTGCGCCAGGTGCAGCCAGCCGAGGGCCCACGCGACGGGGACCGACACCAGGAGGACGGCCCGCGTCGCATCACAGCCGAGCAGCACCAGTCGCCGGGGCAACCGGTCGGCCCAGGCGCCCGCCGCGAGGGAGAGGAGCAGCCAGGAGGCGGCCGCCGCCGACTCCAGTCCGCCCACCTGGAGGGTGGAAGCCTGCAGGAGGAGCACGGCTGTCAGCGGCAGCGCGAGCCTGGTCACCGCGTCGCCGACCTGGCTCACTCCCTGGCCGGCCCACAGCAGGTCGAAGTCGCGGTCGGGGTGGTCGCGGGCACGGAGCACGGCGGCGATCCTGCCAGATTCGCTAGCATGGGCACCCGCAAGTGATCGACCCATGACGGATCAGCAGGAAGCCGGTGCGATTCCGGCGCGGTCCCGCCACTGTGACCGGGAGTTCCCGGGAGCCAGAGACTGCCCCGTCGTCCCTTCGACCCGGGGCGTGGACACCCCGAGGGAGGCTGGCCCCCGTGCCGTCGTACCCGTTCACGGCCGTGGTGGGCCTCGAGGACCTGCGCCTCGCCCTGCTGATCAACGCCGTCTCGCCTGCGGTCGGTGGAGTCCTTGTACGCGGCGAGAAGGGCACCGCGAAGTCGACCATCGTGCGGGCGCTCGCCGGCCTGCTGCCGCCGGTCAGCGTCGTCGCCGGTTGCCGGTTCTCCTGCGACCCGGCGGTCCCTGACCCGTTGTGCCCGGACGGTCCGCACGAGCCCGAGCTGGGGGAAAGCGCCGGATCGATGGTCCGCGACGCCCGGCTGGTCGAGCTGCCGGTCGGTGCCAGCGAGGACCGGGTGGCCGGGTCGTTGGACATCGAGCGGGCGCTCACCGAGGGCGTCAAGGCCTTCGAGCCCGGTCTGCTCGCCGCCGCGCACCGCGGCGTCCTCTATGTCGACGAGGTCAACCTGCTGCACGACCACCTGGTCGACCTGCTCCTGGATGCCGCGGCGCTCGGCACCGCCTACGTCGAGCGCGAGGGGGTCTCCGTACGCCACTCCTCCCGGTTCCTGCTGGTCGGCACGATGAACCCCGAGGAGGGCGAGCTCCGCCCGCAGCTGCTCGACCGGTTCGGGCTGACCGTCGAGGTCCGGGCCAGCCGTGAACCGGCCGAGCGGGCCGAGGTGGTCCGGCGCCGGCTCGCCTACGAAGCCGACGCCGAGGCGTTCGCCCTGCGCTTCGCCGAGGACGAGGCCGCCTTGGCCGCCCGGATCGCCGACGCCCGTACGCGGCTGGCGTCGGTCACCCTCAGCGACGACGCGCTCCGCGAGATCACCACGGTCTGCGCGGCCTTCGACGTGGACGGGCTGCGGGCGGACCTGGTGACCGCGCGGGCCGCGATCGCGCTGGCTGCGTGGGCGGGGCGTGCCGAGGTGACCACCGAGGACGTGCGGCAGGCGGTCCTGCTGGCGCTGCCGCACCGCCGGCGGCGCACCCCCTTCGAGGAGCCCGGGCTGGACGAGTCCCGGCTGGACGAGGCACTCGAGCAGGCCAAGGAGCAGGCAGGGCAGCAGGACGAGCCCGACCCGGATCCCGACGGGGGAGGCGGGGGTCGGAGCGGCGAGCCGGAGTCCTCTGCCGGTCCGGAGCCGACCGAAGGGGAGGCCCAGCAGCAGATGAGTGGCGGCGCCGAGTCCACCTCCGCCGCCGGCGCGACCTTCCGGCCGATCGAGCTGCGGGTGCCCGGCCGCAACCGAGAGTCCGGAGTGTCCGGTCGGCGTAGCGCGGCCGAGGGCGGCAGCGACGGCCGGCTCACCGGCGACCGGACCCCGCACGGGCGGCCCGGGCCGGTGCACCTGATGGCCACCCTCAGGGCCGCGGCCCCCCATCAGCTCGAACGCGGGCGCCGGCTCGGCTCCCGGCTCGAGCTGCGGCGCGACGACCTGCGCGAGGCCGTCCGCGAGGGCCGCGAGGGCAACCTCGTCCTGTTCTGCGTCGACGCGTCAGGATCCATGGCGGCACGGCAGCGGATGAGCGCGGTCAAGGGCGCCGTCCTGTCCTTGCTGACCGACGCCTACCAGCGCCGCGACAAGGTGGGGCTCGTCGTCTTCCGGGGTCACGAGGCGACCGTGGTGCTGCCGCCGACGTCCAGCGTCGACGCGGCCGCCCGCCGGATGTCCGAGCTGCCCACCGGCGGCCGCACCCCGCTGGCCGCCGGACTGTCCCGGTGCGGTGACCTGCTGGGCGTCGAGAGGGTACGGGACCCGCGCCGTCGTCCGCTGCTGGTCGTCGTCACGGACGGCAAGGCCACCAGCGGGGGAGCCTCGCCCGTCGACGCTGCGCGCAGGGCCGCCGCCCGGCTGGCCCACCAGCGGATCGCGTCGGTCGTGGTCGACGCCGAAGACGGGCACGTCCGGCTCGGGCTGGCGGCCGACCTCGCCGGCCATCTCGACGCCCCCTGCCTGCGGCTCGAGCAGCTGGTGGCAGCCCAGCTGACCGGCTTGGTCCAGTCCATGACCGGGCGGGCCGCCTGATGCCGCAGGGCAAGCCGGACGTCGTGCCGGCCGACGGTCTCACCACCCGCACCCGGCGGGCCAAGCCACGGCTGATCGTGCATACCGGTGACGGCAAGGGCAAGTCGACGGCGGCGTTCGGCCTGATGCTGCGCGGCTGGGCCCAGGACTGGCCGGTGGGGGTCTACCAGTTCGTCAAGTCCAGCAAGTGGAAGGTCGGCGAGGAGAAGGCCGCCGAGGCCCTGGGCATCG
>JAWWOL010000012.1:0-5512 GCA_033851695.1 Frankiales bacterium | reverse complement strand
CGTCGTGAGCTCTGCCGAAGCCACGGGCCCGTGGGCCGACGTACATAGAGCATCGGCGGTGGTGCCCGCGGCGCGACCTGGCGTCGAGGTGGCCTTCGTCGGGACGAGCGTGGGATGCACGCTGCCGGCGGCCAGGTCGGGGTAACCGTGATCGACCATGCTGTCGCCCACCGCCTTGAGGTCGGCCACGCCGCTCGAATCAGCAGCATTACCGAGGCAAGCCCAGATCCGCACGATCGACGCCTTGCTGCGCGGCCCGTACATGTGGCTCCAGGAGTACGACCAACCGCCACCGATCTGCCGGCAGGCGACGTCCGCCGGCGAAACGGTCCCGTCATCGTCCGGTGGGTAGAACTGGCCGGTGTCGCCCTCGCCGTCGCTGAAAGGCTCGACGGCGACCTCGGCCAGGAGGTCGTTGTTGCCCAGGCGGGCGACCGATTGTCCGCCCGCGCAGTCGACGACCTTCAGCACAGTCAGGCAGGTTGGGTTCAACGGCATGGTGCTGAGGAACGGCCCGTTCACTTCGGATCCGCCGAGCTTCACGTCGCCGGGCACGGTCTTGCTCGTCTGCAGCCACGGTCGTGGCATCTGCCAGCTCAGCCCGCCCGCTGCCCACGAGGCGCCGACCATCCCGGTCGCGGCCGCCGACGCCTGCGGTGTCCCGAGGTTGATCGGCGGGTAGGCGGAGTCGGCGGCGCTGGCGAGCACGGCCAACAGCTTGCCCTCGTACTTCGCCGGGTCAGCGGCCGAGATGCAGCCGTCAAGCGCGAGGTTGGACCCGTGCGCCTGGGTGCCGAACTGGCGCACCGCATGGAAGATCCGGCCTGCTCCGAGCTGAGCGCACTGCTGCTGCAAGCCGGGCGGGGTCGTGTCGTCGAACGGAGGACCGTCGCTCAGCACGCGCACCGACCGCTGGCCGTACGAGAACCAGGCCACCACAGCGTCGGGCGGCAGCTGGGGTCCGGCCGAACCCAGGACGCCCGACCCCCGCAGGGGGCGAGGCGATGGCGAGGTGACCGGCAGTCGGGCGTTGCCGATGTAGGGGCCCTCCACGTCGGTGTTCGACGGCCGGCCGTGGTCGGGGTAGGCGGCGCTGGGCAGCCAGTCGCCGGGGGTACGCCAGGTGAGCGTGCCCCAGCTGTCGTGTCGCCAGGTGGCGTCGACCGAGACGACCGGCAACGAGGCTGGCGGCATCGACTGGACGCGTTTGTCCTGACCCGACGTCCCGTAGACCGTCGGCACACCGACGATGACCGCCACCGCGAGTACGGCTGCGCCGGCAGCTGTCCGGCGCCGCCGCTTGTCCCGCCGGGCGACCTGGCCGGCCACTGTGGCGAAGTCGACGTCGAGCGGGGGCTGCGCCGTCACCTCGGCCATCAGCCGGCTGAGCTCCGTACCGCTCATGGGGCCACCTCCTCGATCAGCCCGACCAGCTCGGCCAGTGGCGCCGACGCCCGCAGCGCCGCCAGCGCCCGTGCGTGCTGTGACTTCACCGTGCCGACCGAGCAGCCGAGCACGGACGCGGTCTGCGCCTCGGTGAGGTCGTCGAAGTACCTCAGGACGACCACCGCCCGCTGGCCGCGGGTCAAGGTCGCCAGGGCGGCAGCCACGACTGCCCGCCGGTCGGCCTCGTCATAGGCGTCCGGCGCAGCGGAGGTCTCCGGCAGCTCCGCCGCCGGTGACTCGCCCCGCCACCGCCGCCGCCACCAGGTCGCGTACGTGGTGACGAGGACCCGCCGGACGTACACCTCGGGGTCGTCCGTGCGCCGGATCCGCGACCAGGCCGGCCAGGTCTTGGCGAGGGCGGTCTGGACCAGGTCCTGGGCGGACGCCCAGTCGCCGGTGAGCAGCCACGCGGTCCGCAGCAGGGCGCGCGAGCGGCCCGCGACGAACTCACGGAACCCGTCCGGCTCCTCCATCGACCCCCCTCTGCACCCGGCTACGTCACAGGCCAGACGACCGGGGCGTCGGGAAAGGTTGTCAGGGCAGCGGGCGTGCGGCCGGGACGGGTGCCGCGGCAGGGCGATCGGCCATCGCCACGACGACCGGGAACAGCACCACCGGCACGACGACCAGGACCAGGACCACGACGGCCATGACCGTACGGGACCGGCGGCGCGGGGCCGGAGCGAAGCCGTCCGGGATCCCGAGGACATCCCTCATGGGGTCAGTCCTACCACCGACCAGCCGTCCGTGGGGAGGATTTCCAGCGGGTTCACACGTCACCCGTTTGGCGGCTCAAGTTCCACCCGGATGGCCGTCGGCCCGGGTGGCGCCCGCGTGGAACAGTGTCAGGACGTCAGCACAAGCCTTGCCAACCCCCACGATCGCGTCGCCGCCGGAGGCTTTCATGTACTCGCTGGTCAGCCCGTCGGTGCTGTGCATGGACCTGGTCCGGCACGACAACGCACTGGGTGTCCTCGACGTACTCGACCGGGCGATCACCCTCGGCCCGGCCGACGTGGCGGCGCTGGATTCGGTGCACCGGGACGATGACGCCCGCGACCGGGCCTGGGCCGAGGTCGAGCGGGTCTGCGGCGACACACCCAGACTCTCCGACGCCGTGGCCGCCGTACGCCAGACCATCGCCGACGCGGGCTTCGACTCGGTGATCGAGAACGGCTTCGCCGACAAGCTGTCCCGTACGCCGATGTTCGGCCTGCCCCACCTGCTCTCGATGGTCCGCAACGACGTCCTGGACTGGACCTGGGAGCGGAGCCGCGACGTGTCCGTCTGCCGTCACCCGCAGGCCGCCGCGGTCGTCGTCGACGCCGTCGCCGCTGCCTACGTCCGGGACCGGCTGTCGATCCAGTCCTACGCCCGTCTGGGCGGCCCGTGGTCCGGGCTGCACTTCGGGGTGCCGACCGCGCTGCCTGGCGATGACGCGTTCGGTCCGCAGAGCCGCAGGCTGCGCGACCTGGTCGAGCAGCTGGCCCGGCTGACCGCCGAGGACTTCCTCACCATCGAGCAGATCGCCGGCGCCGCCCGTGCCGCCGGGACCGACTGGGCCAAGCTGATGCACAACGCGACCTGGGCTGCCTACATGTCGGGCCGGCTGCGGCCCGCCGCCCGGGCCCAGGTCGCCGCCACCCGGGCCCTGCTGCTGGCCGGCCTCACCCCGATGGCCGCGGCGACCGGGGTCATGCGGGTCGTCACCGGGGTCGTCCAGGCCGTCGTCGTCACCGACCTGCTGGACACCCGGACGTACGACGAGCTGGTCTCGCCGTGGCAGGCCGCCTGCGGCCCGCTGCGCTAATTCCGCGGGCCCGCTTCACGCTGGTCGTGAGACGCTAGGGTCCCAGCGGGATTCAGCGGACGGGAGTGCCACAGTGAGCGACGAGCGCAGCGCCATGCAGCCGGGGGAGGTCTCTTTCCGTACCGCGGGAGGTGTGCTCATCCGGCGCTGGTGGCAAGCGGTCGACGCCGTGGCCCACACCGACCAGCTGCTGGCCGCTCTCGACACCCACCGGGGCATGCTCGAGTCGTCCAACTACGAGTTCCCCGGCCGCTACACCCAGCGGCTGCGTGGCTTCGTCGACCCTCCGCTGGCCGTCGTCTCCCGCGAGCGGGTGGTCCGGGTCGAGGCGCTGAACACCCGCGGCGAGGTGCTGCTGCCCGCCGTACGCCGGACCCTCGAGTCCCTCGCCGCAGTCGAGCGCCTGGTCGTCACCGACGCTGCCCTGGAGGCCCACGTCAGGCGGCCGGCCGAGCGCTTCCCCGAGGAGGCGCGGAGCAAGCAGGACACCGTCTTCTCGGTCCTGCGCGCGTTGCTCGAGCTCTTCCGGGTCGACCGCGACGAGGACGACCAGCTCGGGCTGTACGGCGCGTTCGGCTACGACCTGGTGTTCCAGTTCGAGAACATCGACCGCGAGGTCGAACGTGACCTGAGCCAGCGCGACATGGTCCTCTACCTGCCCGACGCGCTGTTCGTCGCGGCGCACGGGGACAAGGTGGGCCGGCTGCTGACCTACGAGTTCGAGGTCGACGGCGTCTCGACCCTTGGCCTCGAGCGCACCGGCGCGTCGATCCCTTACGTACCAGCCGAAACCGTCGAGCTCACCCGCGACCACGAGCCCGGTGGGTTCGCCGACACGGTACGGAAGGCCAAGGAATCGTTCCGGGCCGGCGACCTGTTCGAGGTCGTCTGCGGCCAGACCTTCTTCACACCGTGCACCTACGCGCCGTCGGTCGTGTTCAACCGGCTGCGCGAGCGAAACCCCGCCCCGTACGGCGTTCTGGTCAACCTCGGCGAGGCCGAGTATCTCGTCAGTGCCTCACCCGAGATGTACGTACGGGTCAGCGGCGCCCGGGTCGAGACCTGCCCGATCTCCGGCACGATCGCTCGCGGTCGTGACGTCTTCGAGGACGAGCTCAACATCCGCGAGCTGCTCAACTCGGCCAAGGACGAGTCCGAGCTGACCATGTGCACCGACGTCGACCGCAACGACAAGTCCCGGATCTGCGTCCCGGGCAGCGTCAAGGTCATCGGTCGCCGGCAGATCGAGCTCTACTCGCGGCTGATCCACACGGTCGACCACGTCGAGGGCACCCTGCGCGAAGGGTTCGACGCCATCGACGCGTTCCTCTCGCACATGTGGGCGGTCACCGTGACCGGGGCGCCCAAGTTGTGGGCGATGCGGTTCATCGAGAGCCGCGAGCGGTCGCCGAGGCGCTGGTACGGCGGGGCTTTCGGCCGGCTGGGCTTCGACGGCGACGCCGACACCGGGCTGACGCTCCGCACCGTCCGCGTGGCCGAAGGCGTCGCCGAGACCCGCGCCGGCGGGACGCTGCTCATCGACTCCGAGCCGGACGACGAGGAGGCCGAGACCGAGATCAAGGCCGCAGCCTTCCTCGATGCGCTGACCAGGCCGGTGGCCGGCTCTCCTTCTGCCGCAAGGACTTTCGAGCGTCTCGCCCAGGGCCCCAGGCTGCTGCTGGTCGACCACGAGGACTCCTTCGTCCACACGCTGGCCAACTACTTCCGGCAGGCCGGAGCCGACGTGCAGACCGTACGCGCGCCGCTCAAGCGGGACGAGCTCGAGGCGGCCATCGTCGCGTTCCGCCCGCAGATGCTGGTCCTCTCGCCCGGTCCCGGACGGCCGTCGGACTTTGCGGTCGGCACGTCGATCGAGCTGGCCCTCGAGCACGGCCTGGCGGTGTTCGGCGTCTGCCTGGGCCTGCAGGGCATGGTCGAGCACTTCGGCGGGACGCTCGGCTTGCTCGACTACCCCATGCACGGCAAGGCTTCTCAGATCACGGTGCTCAACGGAACGCGCTCCGTGCTGTTTCAGGGGCTCGAGTCGCCCTTCCGGGCCGGGCGCTACCACTCCATCGTCGCGGTGACCGTGCCGGACGAGCTGACGGTGACGGCGGTGACCGACGACGGGGTGGTGATGGCTGTGGAGCACCGCTCGTTGCCGGTAGCGGCCGTGCAGTTCCACCCCGAGTCGATCATGAGCGCTGACGGTGACGTGGGGCTGCGGCTGGTCCGCAACGTCGTCGAGTCGTTGGT
>JAWWOL010000009.1:0-7881 GCA_033851695.1 Frankiales bacterium | reverse complement strand
GGCATGAGCCGGATGGACCTGATCGAGACCAACGCCAAGATCGTCCGTGGCGTGGCCGAGAACGTCGCGAAGTACTCCCCGAACGCGGTCATCGTCGTCGTCTCCAACCCGCTCGACGAGATGACCGCCCTCACCTCCAACGTCACCGGCTTCCCGAAGTCGCGGGTCGTCGGCCAGGCGGGGATGCTCGACACCGCGCGGTTCAAGCAGAAGGTCGCCGACCAGCTCGGCGTCCCGACCTCGAGCGTCGGCGCGATCACCCTCGGCAGCCACGGCGACACGATGGTTCCCGTACCCTCCGTCGCCACCGTCGACGGAAAGCCGCTGGCCGAGGTGCTCGACCCGGAGACCGTCGCCGAGCTGGTCAAGCAGACCCGCGAAGGCGGTGCCGAGATCGTGGCGCTGCTCAAGACCGGGTCGGCCTACTACGCCCCCTCGGCCGCCGCCGCCCGGATGGTCAAGGCGATCCACGAAGACGCCGGCGAGATCATGCCGGTCTGCGCCTGGGTCGACGGCGAGTACGGGATCTCCGGCGTCTACCTGGGTGTCCCCGGCCGCCTCGGCGCCGGAGGGGTGACCGAGGTCGTCGAGATGGCGCTTTCCGACACCGAGCTCGCCGAGCTCAAGAACGCCGCCGAGGCCGTACGGGCCAAGCAGGCGGACGTCGAGAGCCTCTAGCGTCAGGTCGAAGGGGACTCGTTCGCGGAGATCGCGAACGGGTCCCCTTGTCGCGTCTGCCGAACCTTTGCATCGGCGAACGAGCCCCCGGCACCGGCCGCCCAGTGTCAACGTGAGAGCCAGCTGTGAACTCCTCGACGTGGAGGCTGTCATGTTGCGCTTGCTTGCCCGCCTGGTTGCCGGCTCGGCCCTCGCACTGCCGCTGATCGCCGTCGCTCCCGCGGGGGCGGTGACCATCCCCACCGTCGTCGCCGTACGCGCGGCCCACCACCCCGGCTACGACCGGCTCGTCCTGCAGTTCAGCGGTGGGCTGCCGGCCACCGTCCACGCGGCGTGGAAGACCCAGATCCTGCACCCGCAGACCGGCCTGCCGGTGCCCATCGCCGGCCATGCCTTCGCCGAGATCTCCGCCACTCCGGCTCAGGGGCACAACAACGCCGGCCACGTGACGCTGGCTCGTCGGATCACGTTCGCGCTGCCCAACCTCACTCAACTCGTGGTCACGGAGGATTTCGAGGCGCACGTGACCGTCGCCCTTGGTCTGCAGCGGCACACGTCGCTGCACGTCGTCCGGCTGACCTCGCCCAGCCGCCTGGTCATCGACGTCGGCGCCAGCTGGCCCACCACGCCGGTACGCGACTACTTCCTGCACCTGCCGAGCTTCGCGGTCGGACACCTCCCGTATGTGCGGACGGTCACTCGCCCGGTCGCGGCGGGGGCGGTGGCCCGGCAGGCGCTGGAGCGGCTCTTCGCCGGGCCGACACCGGCGGAGAAGGCCGCCGGCCTGCGCCTTGCGGCTTCTGGCGCGACCGGTTTCAGCAGCCTGACGATCAGCCAGGGGATCGCCCGGGTCAGGCTGACCGGCACCTGCAGCAGCCACGGCTCGACGTTCACCATCGGCGACGAGATCATGCCGACGCTCAAGCAGTTCGCCAGCGTCCGCTGGGTGAAGATCTACGACCGGCTGGGCCACACCGAGAGCCCGACCGGGCAGGTCGACTCGATCCCGGCCTGCCTCGAGCCGTGAGGTCGCGCCCGACGGCTACCGGACCGAGAAGTAGAGGAACAGGTTGGTCGGCACGGTCCCGATGACGTGCCTGTCGTGCCGGTTCAGCAGCGACTGCAGGTACGGCAGCGACTTCTTGGCCTGCAGGGTCCGATAGGTGTCGGCGTTGTCGACCACCACCAGCCGCACCTCCCACCACTGCGGCTTGCCCTTGGCCAGGGTGCTGACGAAGTGGTCGTGCCCGGGCAGGTCGATGTTCCGCAAGGCTGCGCCGAGCTGCGCGTCCGTCAGCTTGGGGAACAGCGCCTTGAGTGCCGGCTCGACCCGGCTGAGGTCGATCGTCCCGGGGTTGTCGATGCAGGTCAGCGCGTTCGGGCAGTCCAGCTTGCTCTGCGAGATCGAGAAGCCCAGCGGGACCGTGATGTAGACCGGCGAGTGCTGCGGGGACGGGGCGTGGACGTAGCGCGCGCCGGCCTCGCAGCCGGTCGAAGCCGCCGAGGACACCGCCGGGTCGCAGAAGTAGCCCAGGTTGTACGTGAAGTCGTGCGTCCTGCCGTTGTAGAACGCCTTGGTCATGCCAAAGCCATCGACCCCGCGCTGAGACGCCGACGTCTTCGCCGACGCGATCGTGAGGCCGGCGCCGGATGCCGCCACGACCACCGCCAGCGCGGAGATGACGCCGGCCCGCCACCGGGTGCTCTTCGTCGCCATGCTGCTCCTCTGCTCGGTCGGACAGGTTCGAAGGACGTACGCGCGTCGCGGCGGCTTGGATTGGTCGGTCTCTAGACTTTCGCCATGGCTGTGTGGATCTACGTGGCGATCGTCCTGATCCTGATCCTGATCGAGGCCCTGTTCGTGGCGTCGGAGATGGCGCTGGTCTCGCTGCGGGAGAGCCAGGTCAACGCGATCGCCCAAGGCAGCCACCAGGGCGCGCGGGTCAAGCACCTCGTGGCCGACCCCAACCGCTTCCTGTCCGCCGTACAGCTCGGCGTGACCCTGACCGCGCTGATGTCGTCCGCCTTCGGCGAGGTCACCCTGGTCGACTCGGCGACGAAGGCCCTGGACAACGCAGGCCTCGGCCACACGCTGTCCAAGGTCCTGGCGTTCTCCGGCGTTCTGGTGGTCATCACCTACCTCACGCTGGTGGTCGGCGAGCTGGCGCCCAAGCGGATGGCGCTGCAGCGGGCCGAAGGCATCGCCACGACGGTGGCCGGCTTCATCGACCGGTTCGCCACCATCACCCGGCCGGTGATCTGGTTCCTGTCCAAGTCGACCGACGTCATCGTCCGGCTGCTCGGCGGCGACCCGGACGCCAACCGCGAGGCCATCACCGAGGAGGAGCTGCGCGACCTGGTCGCCGCCCACGAGTCGCTGTCCACCGACGAGCGTCGGCTGATCGACGAGGTGTTCGCCGCCGGGGAGCGGCAGGTCCGCGAGGTGATGGTGCCCCGTACCGAGGTCGACTTCCTGGACGGCAACCTCACGGTCGCCCAGGCCGCGGCGCTCACCCGCTCGTCGCCGCACTCCCGCTATCCGGTCTTCGGCGCCTCGCACGACGACGTCGTCGGCTTCGTGCACCTGCGTGACCTGTTCGCCGCCGACAGCGCGCCGTCCACCAAGCTCTCGCAGGTCATCCGCGAGGTCGCGACGCTGCCCTCCACCAAGAAGGTGCTCTCCGCGCTCTCCGAGATGCGCCGGGCGGGGCAGCACCTGGCCATCGTCATCGACGAGTACGGCGGCACCGCCGGCATCGTCACCCTCGAGGACCTGATCGAGGAGGTGATCGGCGACATCCGGGACGAGTACGACGTGGCGCGGCCGACCGCACGGCGGCTGCTGACCGGCGAGATCGAGGTCGACGGCCTGCTCAACCTGACCGACTTCGAGGAGCTCACCGGCATCGAGCTCGAGGAGGGCCCGTACGAGACCGCGGCCGGCTTCGTGATGGCCAAGCTCGGCCACCTGCCGGCGATCGGGGAGTCGGTCGCCGTCGAGAACGCCCGGCTGACGGTGTCCGGGCTGGACGGCCGCCGGGTGGCCCGGCTGCAGGTGACCCCCCTCACGCCCGCGGTCGCGGAAGAGGCGTAACGCCGGATCGAGGTTGCCAAGGAGAGCAGAATGGTCGGGTGACCGACTCCCGATCCCGCGTCCTGTCCGGCATCCAGCCGACCAGCGACTCGTTCCACCTCGGCAACTACCTCGGCGCGCTGCGCAACTGGGTGGCGCTGCAGGACTCGTACGACGCGTTCTACTGCGTGGTCGACCTGCACGCCATCACCGCGGAGTTCCCGGCGCCGGAGGACCTGCGCAACCGTACGAGGATCGCCGCTGCTCAGCTGCTGGGCATCGGCATCGACCCCTCCCGGGCGACGTTGTTCGTCCAGAGCCACGTGCCCGAGCACACCGAGCTGGCCTGGGTGCTCAACTGCCTGACCGGGTTCGGCGAGGCCAGCCGGATGACCCAGTTCAAGGACAAGAGCGGCCGGGCGATGAACGTCGGGGTCGGGCTGTTCACCTACCCCATCCTGCAGGCCGCCGACATCCTGATCTACCAGGCGCACCAGGTGCCGGTCGGTGAGGACCAGCGCCAGCACCTCGAGCTGACCCGCGACCTGGCCGTCCGCTTCAACGCGAAGTTCGGGCCGACCTTCGTCGTGCCAGAGGCGCACATCATCAAGGGCAGCAGCAAGATCCTCGACCTGCAGGACCCGACCTCGAAGATGAGCAAGTCGCTCCCGGCGGCCGGGGCGATCGACCTGCTGGGCGACCCCAGGACGATCGGCAAGCGGCTGCGGTCGGCCGTCACGGACTCGGACATGTCGATCCGCTACGACGAGGTCGACAAGCCCGGGGTCAGCAACCTGCTGACGATCTACTCCGCCCTGACCGGCACGCCGGTCGCCGACCTCGAGTCGGCCTACGAGGGCAAGGGCTACGGCGACCTGAAGAAGGACCTGGCCGAGGTCGTCGTCGCCTGGCTGGCGCCGATCCAGGAGGCCACGCGCGGCTATCTCGACGACCCGGCCACGCTGGACGACATCCTGGCCGACGGCGCCAAGCGGGCCAGGGCCGTGGCTTCGCTCACCGTCGCGACCGTACGCGACCGGGTCGGTTTCCTGCCGGCGAAGGGCTGACCGGGTGCCGACTCCGTTGCGGTTGTTCGGGGTAGCGATCAACATCCCCGAGCCGTTCAACGCCGAGCTGTCCAAGTGGCGGCACGAGCTGGGCGACCCTCAGGCGTCTGCGGTCCCGCCGCACGTGACCCTGCTGCCGCCGACGCCGCTGGCCGACGACCTGCTGCCCGAGGTCGAGGAGCACCTGCGGGCGATCGCCGAGGACGAGGAGCCGTTCGACATCCGCCTGTCCGGCTCCGACAGCTTCCGGCCGGTCTCCCCGGTGGTCTTCGTGCCGCTGAACGAGGGTGCCTCCGGCTGCGCCCGCATCGAGGCCAGGGTCCGCAGCGGGCTGCTCGCCCGCGAGCTGCAGTTCGACTACCACCCGCACGTGACCGTCTGCCACGACATGCCCGACGTCGTGCTGGACCGGGCCGAGAAGGAGCTGGCAGCGTACGAAGGCCGGTTCTTCGTCTGGGGCTTCAGCCTCTTCGAGCAGGGGCCGGACGCCGTGTGGCGCCCGCAGCGTGACTTCCCGTTCGGCCGTCCACTGCCGGGTCCCACCACACCCGACCAGCCCAGCTAAGGCCAGGGCGCGTTGGACAACCCGTTCAGCCGCCCCCGCGCGGCGCTCGTCCGCCGGCTCAACCGGCAACGCGAGCGTCATCCCTGGTTCGACCACCTGGCCCGCGCCGCCGGCCGCTACCAGGCGCTCTTCGGTGACCGGCTGGCCGCCGGGCTGACCTACTACGCGTTCCTGTCGTTCTTCCCGCTGCTCGCCGTCGCGTTCTCGGTCGTCGGCTTCCTCGCCACCGTCGATCCCGGCATCCGGAGCCAGGTCAACGAGGCGCTGCAGAACAACTTCGCCGGCCTGGTCGGCGGCAAGAACGGCCTCGACGTCACCAGCTTCGAGAGCGGCAAGTCACTGGCCGCCGTCCTCGGCGCGGTCGGCCTGATCTACACCGGCCTGGGCTGGCTGGGCGCCGCACGGGACGGGCTGCGCGTGATGTGGGGGATGCCCGCCTCGACCCGGAACGTGGCGCTGCGCAAGGTCGACGACCTCGGCCTGCTGGTCGTCCTCGGGTTCGTCCTGCTGGTCAGCCTGACCCTGTCCGGTTTCGGCAGCGCGTACACCGTGCAGCTGCTGCACCTGCTCGACCTGTCCGGCTCGCTCACCGGCAACCTGGTCACCAAGGTCGTGACGACCCTGCTCGGCTTCCTGGTCGACGTGCCGCTGTTCACCCTGCTGTTCACCGGCCTCAGCGACTGGCGGCCGCGCAAACGGGTGCTGCGCGGGGCGCTGCTGGCCAGCCTCGGTTTCGAGACGCTCAAGCTGATCGGCTCGGTCCTGCTGGCCCGTACGACCACCAGGCCGATCTACGCGACGTTCGCGGTCGGGGTTGGTCTGCTGGTCTGGATGTACCTCGTCCACCGGGTCCTGCTCTTCGCGGCGGCCTGGACGGTGACCGGCCCCGGCGACGACGGCCCGACCGAGCCGCTGCACCGTCCGTTCCGGCGGCCGCGAGGGGTCAGCACCGATGAGTCCTCCCGCCGGGCCACGTCTGAACCGCACACCGACGGAAGGGGATGACATGCGCAAGATCGTGGTCACCACATGGGTGACGCTCGACGGGTTCATCGCGGGACCCAAGGACGAGCTGGACTGGGTCGGCCGGTTCTACGACCAGGCCATGGGCGACTACGAGACCGAGCTTGTACGGGGTGGGGACACGCTGCTGCTCGGCCGGACCACCTACGACAGCTTTGCCGGCTCGTGGCCGTTCGTGCCGGACCGGCCGGGGGTGTCCGAGGGCGAGCGGGACTATGCGCTGCTGCTCAACGCCATGCGCAAGGTCGTGGTCTCGAGCAGCTTGACCGACCCGAGCTGGGAGCACACCGACGTGCTGACCGACGTGCGCCGCGAGGAGATCGAGGCGCTCAAGGCCGAGCCCGGCACGGACATCATCGTCTACGGCAGCGCCAGCCTGGTCCGGCAGCTGACCGAGCTCGGGCTGGTCGACGACTACCACCTGCTGGTCCACCCGGTGGTGCTCGGCGACGGCAAGCCGCTGTTCGCGGGTGTCGCGGCCGACCTGGTCTTCGACAGTGCGACGCCGCACCCGTCCGGGGTGGTCCGGCTGGTCTACCGTCGGCCCTGACCGGGAGGCAGGCCCATCGACGCTTTGCGGGTTGCGGAGGGTGCCGACCTGCAGCCGCTCGCCCAGGCGGCTCGGAGCATCGCGGTCTCGGGCATCGAGCTGCGGGTCGCCGTACTCGTCGAGGGCCTGAGCGACCAGGCAGCCGTCGAGTGTGCGGCCGTACGGCGCGGCCGCGACCTGTTTGCCGAGGGAGTCGCCGTCCTGGCGATCGGAGGTGCGAGCAACGCCGGGCACTTCCTCGACGTCTTTGGCCCGTACGGGATGGACGTACGGCTGGCCGGGCTCTGCGACGAGCCGGAGGTGGGTGCCTTCGCGCGAGGACTGCAGCGGGCCGGCCTGGACACGCGGGCGACTGCCGGAAGCCTCGAGACACTGGGGTTCTTCGTCTGCGTCGCCGATCTCGAGGACGAGCTCATCCGCGCGCTGGGCATCGAGGCGGTGGAGCGGCTGCTCGAGGCTCAGGGCGAGCTCCGCGCCTTCCGTACGCTCCAGAAGCAGGCAGCCCAGCAGGGTCGCGGCACGGACCAGCAGCTGCGGCGGTTCATGGGCAGCCGGGGCGGCCGCAAGATCAGGTACGGCCGGCTGCTCGTCGAGGCGCTCGACCCGGCCGCCCTGCCCGGTCCCCTGGACCGGCTGCTCGCGGCGTTGTGAGGCAGGTCAGGGCGTGGCCGGCGCAGGCCCGCGGTGCAGCGTGAGGCTGACGTGCCCGGATGCGTCGACGAGGTCGAGCACCGGCCCCTCGAACCCGGCTGCCGAGGCCGAGGCCAGCTTGTCCGGGACTTGCGTCCCTGAGCACAGGACCAGTGTCGTGGGGCCTGCGGTGACGATGAGACCACCCTGGCGGTCGACGTGCCAGGAGCCGTTCTGTCCGTGGCAGCCGTCCGAGCGGTACGAGCCCGTGAGGGTCAGGGTGACGTACCCCCGC
>JAWWOL010000531.1:0-7530 GCA_033851695.1 Frankiales bacterium | reverse complement strand
AGTGCCGGGCCACCGGGAACTCGTTCATGAACCCGTAGCCCCCGAACACCTGCGTGGCCGCGCGGGCATTGTCGACCGCCGTCGCGCTGGAGACCAGCTTGGCGATGGCGGCCTGCTTCTTGAACGGTTCGCCGCGCAGCATCCGCGACGCCGCGTCGTAGTAGGCAGTACGGGCAACGTGGGTGCGCGCCTCCATGTCGGCGATGAGGAAGGCCACCGCCTGGTTGCGTCCGATCGGCCCGCCGAAGGCCTCGCGGGTGTTCGCGTACCGGACGCTCTCGTCGACACACGCCTGCGCCAGCCCGACGGCGAGCGCCGAGATCGCGATGCGTCCCTCGTCGAGGGTCTGCAGGAAGTTGGCATAACCCCGGCCGCGTTCCCCGAGCAGGTTGGCCTCGGGGACGACGCAGTCCGCGTAGGCGATCTCGTGGGTGTCCGAGGCGTGCCAGCCGACCTTGTCGTACGGGGGACCGACGGTCACACCGGCGCGGGGCAACGGGACGATGACCGACGAGAGCTCCTTGCGACCCTCGGGGTTGACGCCGGTCACGCACAACGTCGTGACCACGGACGTGATGTCAGTCCCGGAGTTGGTGATGAAAGCCTTGGTGCCGTTGATGGTCCAGGACCCGTCGCTGAGCACGGCCTTGGTGGTGGTCGCCCCCGCGTCGCTGCCACCTCCCGGCTCGGTGAGACCGAACGCTCCCAGCGCTGTGCCGGCGGTCAGCTGGGGCAGCCACTCCTGCCGCTGCGCCTGGGTCCCGAACCGGAAGATCGGCATCGCCCCGAGTCCGACGGCGGCCTCCAGCGTGATGGCCACGCTGGAATCGGCCCGGGCCAGCTCCTCGATGGCCAGGCACAGCGCGAAGAAGTCACCGCCCATGCCGCCGTACTCCTCGGGAAAGGGCAACCCGAACAGTCCCATCGCCGCCATCTGCTCGACGACCTCGTAGGGGAAGGTCTTGGCCGCGTCGTGCCCGGCCGCCGCTGGCGCGACCACCTCGCGGGCGAACTGCTCCACGGTCTTGCGCAGCTGTTCCTGCTCGTCTGTCAGCCGATGGTCGATCATGGGGACTCCCGCGAGACAGGCCTGCGTGAACGTTCGTTAACAACACGTTAACGGTCATTTACTCGCTCGTCCAGAGGCGGCTATTCTCCAGGGGTGACAGACGCGACGCTGGACCGCCGGCGGCAGCTCCTCGACCTGGCGGCCCCGCTCATGGCCACCCGCGGCTTCCATGGCATGAGCGTCGGAGACCTCGGAGCCGCGGCAGGCGTCACCGGCCCGGCCCTCTACCGGCACTTCCCGAGCAAGCAGGCCCTCCTCGGCGCCCTGCTCGCGGACATCAGCGAGCGGCTGCTCGCCGGCGGCACCGCCTGCGTCGAGGACTCCACCGGGCCGTCGGACGCGCTGGAGCGGCTCGTCCGGTGGCACGTCGACTTCGCGCTGAGCCGCCCCGACCTCATCCGCGTGCAGGACCGCGACTTCGCCAGCATGTCCAAGGCCGACCAGCACCGGGTCCGGCGGCTGCAGCGCCAGTACGTCGAGCTGTGGGTCCAGCAGGTGCTGGCCGGTCACCCCGGCACTGCGGAGAACCTCGCCCGGGCGGCCATCCACGCCACCTTCGGGCTGCTGAACTCCACGCCGTACAGCGCTGACCAGCTGGCTCGTCCGGCGGCGGAAGCACTGCTGACCCGGCTGGCCCTCGCGGCCCTGCTCTCGTTCGGCCGCGAGGGCGCAGGCGCTTTTCCGCGCGTGTGACGGGGGAGCGTTCCGAGGCCCCTCGACGTCGGCGGCGGCGAGCGTCACCGAGCACGAGAGATCGCGACTCGCGCTGCTCGCCGTTGACCACCCAGAGGTGGTGGTCAGCCGGGCAGCGGTGCCCAGCGATGCATCGCGGCCATCAGCCGGTCCATGATGATCGGCTTGGACAGGTAGTCGTCCATCCCCGCGGCCAGGCAGCGCGCTCGGTCCTCGGTGGTGGCCGTCGCCGTGATGGCGATGACCGGGATGGCGGGACCGCGCACCGGCAGCCGGCGTAGCGCGGCGGTGGTCGAGAACCCGTCCTGGCCCGGCATCTGGCAGTCCATGAGCACCGCTGCATAGGCCCTGGCGACAACCGCCTCCAGTGCCTCCGCACCACTCGAGACCGCTTCGCTGCGGTAGCCGAGGTGGGCGAGCATGCGGGCGAGGAGGATGGCGTTGGTGGCGTTGTCCTCGACGATCAGGATCAGCGGACCGCCGCTGGCCGTCGCACTCGCGACGAGGGGGGCGGTTGCTGCTGCGAGCCCGGGCAGGCTCTCGGACCCGGTTCGGGGCGGCGGGACGACCAGCGGGACGGTGAACCAGAACACGGACCCGCCGGCCGGGTTGGGGCTGTAGCCGATCTCACCGCCCATGAGCTGGACGAGCCGGTCGCAGATGGCGAGGCCGAGGCCGGTGCCTCCGAACCGCCTGGTGTTGGACGGGTCAACCTGGGTGAAGTCGTGGAACAGCTGGGTCACGCTCTCCGCGGCGATGCCGATGCCGGTGTCCGCCACCTCGCAGCGGATCAGCGGTGTGCAAGCGGCTCCGGCTGCGGTGACAGCGATCCGGACCTCTCCGGCATCCGTGAACTTCACCGCGTCGCCGACCAGGTTGACGAGGATCTGGCGCAGCCGGATCCGGTCACCGAGCACGGTTGTGGGCACCTCGGCCTCGGTGAACAGCCGGAGCCGGAGCCCCTTCTGAGTCGCTTGTGGGGTGAGCATCGCGACGACTTCGCCGCACAGCTCGGGCAGCTCGAACTCGACCGGATCCAGCTCCAGGTGACCTGCCTCGATCTTGGAGAAGTCCAGGACATCATTGAGGACGGCCAGCAGCGCCTGGCCCGTGACGGACAAGATGTCGACGTAGCTGCGCTGCTCCGGTGTGAGGTCGGTGCGCGCCAACAGGTCGGCAGCCCCGATAACGCCGTTGAGCGGGGTCCGGATCTCGTGGCTCATGTTCGCCAGGAACTGCGACTTCAGCCGGGATGCTTCCATGGCCTCGTCGCGCGCGAGCCGGAGCTCGAGGGTACGTTCCTGCACGGTCAGCTCCAGCCGCGCGTTCGTGTCGCTCAGCTCCGCGAGCAGGGCCTGGTTCGCGGCCCGCAGCCGGTGCTGCTCCAGCCGGGTCCGGACGACCTTGATCAGCTCGGTCGGCGGCACCGGTTTGGTCAGGTAGTCATCGACCAGGCCGACGGCGGCGATCGCCGACTGGGCGGACACGTAGCCGGTCAACAGCACGATGGGCAGCAGTGGCAGGCGCGCACGCAGCATGGCTGCCAGCTGCAGGCCGGAGGCGTCCGGCAGCTGCTGGTCGAGCACGACCAGGTCGGGGCTGTGCTCGTCGATCCAGCGGGTCGCCTCCCCCGCCGTGCCAACGCCGTCGGCCTCGACGCCGGCCAGCTGCAAGATCTCGCACAAGGTGCTCTGCAGACCGAGGTCGTCATCGACGACCAGCACGTTGCCCTGCAAGCCCGGAGTGCCGACGGAGGAGCTCGGGAACGCCGTCACGCCACCTCCGCCGATGCGGACGCCACCACCGACAGCAGCCGGCCCACGGGGAACGGCTTGTGCAGGATGGCAAAGGCGTTGGCGTCCACGGCAGCGCGCATCCGTTCCTCGATGGCGTAGGCCGTCATCATGATGATGGTCGGCGGTGGCGGGTAGAGCCGCTCCAACGCCAGGACGCCGTCACAGTTCGGCATCTGCATGTCCATGACCACGACGTCCACGGGCTGCTCGCGGACGTGGGACACGGCCACGTCGCCGTCGGGGGCAGCGCTGACCTCGTAGCCGACCGCTTCGAGGATGTCGACGAGCGTCTCGCGCATCCCGGGCTCATCGTCGACGACGAGCACGCGGCACCGGCGGCCATCGGTCATGACGCCACCACCGCAACCGGCTGCAGCGGGATCCACACGACGGCCGTGCACCCTTCGCCCAGCTGGGACTGCAGCCGCAGCGTTCCGCCGTGCGACTCGACGATCCGCTTGCTGACCGCCAGGCCCAGCCCGGTGCCCTTGATCTTCTTGCTGAAGAACGGCTCGAACACCTGTTGACAGGTGGCCGCGTCCATCCCGGTGCCGGTGTCGGTCACCACGATCTCCACCCCGGCGTCCGCGACGCGCGCCGCCATGCTCACGCTGCCACCTTCGGGCATCGCCTCGTACGCGTTCATGAGCAGGTTCAGCACGACCTGACGCAGCTGGTCGCGGTCGGCGACAACAGGCGGCAGACCCGGCTCGTCCGCGCGCTCCAGGCTGATCCCGGCCCCCGGCGGCGCCACGGACGCGGCCTCACTGAGCAGCTCTCCGACGTCGACAGGCGCCAGGTTGGACGCTCGGGGCCGCGAGAACTCCAGCAGGTCCGAGACGATCAGGGTGGCCGCCGCGATCTCTCGTTCGGCGGTGTCCAGCTGCCGGGTCAGCCTCTCGTCTGCGCTCGCGGCGACAGCGCTGCGAATCAGGTAGAGGGAGTTGGTGAGCACTCCCAGCGGGTTACGCAGCTCGTGGCCTACGGTCGCCGCCATCTGCCCCAGGGCGGCCAACCGCTCGCTGGTCAGCAGCGCCTCCTGCGTGTGCTCGAGCCGGGCGAGGGAATCTTCGAGCTCGCCCGTCCGGTCGGCGACCAGGCCCATGGCGTAGTCGCGGCGCCGAGCGACCGCCTCGACGACAGCTGCCATCGCCGCCCCGATCAGCAGAACCGCCGCCAGCAGGATCCATCGGACGTTGACGGCGAGCGTTCCCGACAGCGGCTGGTGGGCATTGGCCACGACCAGCCAACTGCTGTCTCCCGCAGCGATCTTGCTCGAGGCGGTCCGCCCCCGAAGCGGCACAGTGCGCGTCGTCGCCAGGATGAGCTTGGCGGGGTCGGGCGTGGCACCGACGTAGAGCGCGACGTTGAGCTCGTGGAAAGGCGCGGACTGGGCGATGGCCGCCGGACGCGCGGGGTCCACTGCGTACTCCTCGTAGACCACCGTGCCGGCTGGTGCCGCCGGTGCACCGAGGACGAACCCGAGCCTCGACCCACCGGACGCGACCGGGAACACGTCCGTTCGTGGCTTCGACCCCGCGGTGCGTACGAGGTCCAGGCGCGGCCCTGAGATGACCTCTCCTGGCTTGAGTGCCGTCCCGGCGGCGCTGCGGACCACCCAGTCCGGCCCCCGCTGCTGGATCAACGCGACCGCTGCCACGGTGGGCGAGGTCACCAGCCCGGCCGCAGCGCGGTCGAAGTCGCCGGGCGTCGGCGACTGGGCCGCCCCAGCCAAGCTGATCAGAGAGCCCTGGAGGGTGCCGATGACAGCGCCGGAGAGCAGCTGACCGAGCTCGGCCGTACGCCCGGCGAGCAGCCGATTCTCCTGGTCGTCGGCGAACCGGCCCGCGGCGAAGAACAGGCCGACAGCCGCCGTACTGAACAGAAACAGGACGACGACGGTCAGCCGTCGCAGACCGACCCGGCGATGTCCGGCTGCCGGGTCACGTTCTTCCGACACGCAAACTCCTGTCCTGCGGGGGTGAAGGCCGTCAACTCCTTGCAACCGAAGATTAACTTACGGTCACCGCCGACGAGGGAGTTCAGCAAGATCTTTCCGGGGTGTTTCGGCCGAAACCGGTACGCAGCAGCGCCGGACGATCTAGTGTCGACGACAAGCGCCGGAGGGGGGCCTGCGGCTGCGAGGTCGGCCTTGGGGGGCCCAATCGCTCGTTGCCCACATTGGTTGGCCATGGCCCTGACAAGGCGTGACGGGGACGATGACGTGACAGGCGAGGGTGTGGCGCAGCACGCGCCCCAGGTGCTTGAGCAGTTCGCCGCATCCCGGGTGCTGATCGTCGATGACGAGCCCGCCAACGTGGCGTTGCTCACCCGGATGCTGCTGGCCGCGGGCCTGCGTACGACCCACACGGTGACCAACTCCGACGACGTGCTGGCCGCGGTGGCCGAGACCGACCCTGATCTGGTTCTCCTGGACCTGCACATGCCGGGTTCCGACGGTTACGAGCTGCTCGCGCAGCTGAGGCAGCGGGCCGCAGGCGCCTATCTGCCGGTGCTCGTGCTGACGGCCGACACATCGCGCCAGGCCATCACCCGCGCCTTGCACCTCGGCGCCCGCGACTTCCTGACCAAGCCCTTCGACATGACCGAGGTATGCCTGCGGGTGCGCAACCTTCTCGAGACAAGGTCGCTGCACACCACCCTGCGGCACCACAACCTCGAGCTGAGACGCCAGATCGGTGACTACCAGCGGCGGGCAGCCACCGAGGCAGAGGCCCGGCAAACCATCCTCGACCGTCTCGATCCGGTGTTGGCCGGTGCCGGCCTGTCGGTGCACTTCCAGCCCGTCCGCAAGGTCGGCTGCGGCGCGATGGTCGGCTGCGAGGCTCTCGCCCGATTCAGCGCCGAGCCATTGCGCACACCCGATCTGTGGTTCGCGGACGCGCAAGCGGTCGGTCTTGGCCTGGAGCTGGAGGTGGTCGCCGTTGCGGCGGCCCTGCGGGCGCTGCCCTCTCTCCCGGCACCGATGTTCCTGGCGATCAACGTTTCTCCGGCAACCGTCATGTCCGGGATGCTGAGCGACGTGCTCTCCGGGGCCGACTGCCGCAGGGTTGTTCTCGAGCTGACCGAACACGTCCCGATCGAGGACTACGGCGGCGTCGTCAGCGCTCTGTCACGGCTGCGTGAGCACGGCGTCCGGGTGGCCCTTGATGACACCGGTGCCGGCTACGCGGGGTTCCGTCACCTGCTCGGGCTGCAGCCCGACGTCATCAAGCTGGACCTCTCGCTGACCCGTGACATCGACCACGACGTGTCCCGACGAGCCCTGGCGGCAGCACTGGTCGCGTTCGCAGGCGACGTCGGTGCCCACATCATCGCCGAGGGCGTCGAGACAGAGGCGGAGCTGGAGACGCTGGAGAAACTGGGTGTGCCGTGGGTGCAGGGCTACCTGCTCGGCCGGCCAGAGCCGTTGGAGAGCATGCTGAGATGACCTTCTCGTCGAGCCCCGACACAGGGCCGGGCCCTCAACGGAAGGCGGCGCATGCGTGACGACCTGATCGGGCCGCAGGTTCGCCGGCTCCTGGACGACCTCGGACTGGCGGTGACCGTCCGCGAAGTCGGGCAACCGGGCTACCTCTATATGAGCGACGCCTGTGAGGAGCTCTTCGGCCGCCCGCGGGCTCAGTGGCCGGACGAAGGGGACGTGCTGGCGGCCTGCTCGCATCCTGAGGACCGTGCCGCCATCACCGAAGCGCAGCGCCTCGGTCCGGATGGGCCCTCGCCGTCGACCGTGGACTGGCGCCTGATCGGGCCTGGCGGCGCGGTCTCACAGATCCGCACCCGGTGGGCCTGGGTGAATCTCAGCCTGCGTCCATGCCTCGTCGGCCTGTCCCAGGAAGTGCCGACGGCCCCGCCGGCCACCGATCAGCGGCCGCTGAACGATGAGGAAGAACGACTCGCGCAGCTGAGCCACGACCTGCGAACTCCGCTCAACGCGGTTCTGGGCTTCGC
>JAWWOL010000513.1:0-3284 GCA_033851695.1 Frankiales bacterium | reverse complement strand
TCAACACCTCGGGCCGGGCGGTCATGTTCGCCGGGATCACGGTCTGCATCGCGATCCTCGGCCTGTGTGCCCTGCAGGTCAGCTTCCTGTACGGCGTGGCCATCGGTACCGCCATGGGCGTGGCGCTGACCATGGTGGCGTCGCTGACCCTGATGCCGGCGCTGCTCGGCTTCATCGGCCTCAAGGTGCTGACCCGCAAGCAGCGCCGCGCCCTTGAGGGCCACACCGTCGACAACACCGAGAAGCACGGCGTGTGGTACCGCTGGTCGCACGTCATCGAGCGCCGCCCGATCCTGCCCGCCGTGGGCGCGGCAGCCGTACTCGTGCTGCTGGCGATCCCTTTCTTCGGCATCCGCCTCGGCAACTCCGACCAGGGCAACGACCCGGCGTCGGCCACGACCCGCAAGGGCTACGACCTGATCGCGCAGGGCTTCGGGCCCGGCTACAACGGCAAGCTCGAGCTGGTCGTCTCCGGGCCCAAGGCTGCCGACCCGGCGTTCCTCAAGACCGTGACGAGCGCCCTGGCCAGCCAGCCGGGCGTGGTCGCGAGCAGCATCCGGCCGCAGGAGCTGTCCAAGGACCTGTCGTTCGTCGGGTTCACGCCGACGACGTCTCCGCAGGACCAGAAGACGACCGACCTGGTCAAGCAGCTCCGGTCCTCGGTCCTGCCACCGATCGTGGCCGGCGGTCAGACGCACGTGTACGTCTACGGCATCACCGCGATCCAGGTCGACTTCGCCAAGGTCCTCCAGGCCAAGATGCCGATCTTCTTCCTCGCCGTGATCGGGCTGTCGTTCCTGCTGCTGATGGTCGCGTTCCGCAGCATCGTCATCCCGATAACAGCGGCGGTGATGAACGTGCTCGCGGCCGGCGCCTCGTTCGGCCTGATCGTGGCGATCTTCCAGTGGGGCTGGGGCTCCGAGCTGCTCGGCATCGGCAAGGGCGGCCCGATCGAACCGTTCATCCCGGTCATGTTCTTCGCGATCCTGTTCGGGCTCTCGATGGACTACCAGGTGTTCCTGGTCAGCCGGATGCACGAGGAGTGGACCAAGACCCACGACAACAAGCGGGCCATCACCATCGGGCAGAGCGAGACCGGCGGCATCATCACGGCTGCCGCGGTGATCATGATCGCCGTCTTCTCCGGCTTCGTGCTGGGCGACAACCGGGTCATCAAGCTCTTCGGGATCGGCCTGGGCGGCGCCATCTTCATCGACGCGTTCCTGCTGCGCACCGTGCTGGTGCCGTCGCTGATGCACCTGTTCGGCAAGGCCAACTGGGCCTACCCGAAGTTCCTCGAGAAGGTCACGCCGCAAATCTCGCTGGAGTCCACCGACACCGAGGTCGCGAAGGAAGACCTGGCCTCCGTCATCTGACGCTGCTAGGCGAAGGTGAGCTCCCAGATGGCGCCACCCTGGCCGTACTCGAGCACGTAGAGGTGCCCGTCGAGCATCACCTCGTCGATCGGGTGGTTGAACCCGGAGGCGATCTCGTCGGTCCGTACGGTGTAGCCAGTGGCGGTCTTCGACAGTGTCAGCTCGTCGAGGTTCCTGCCCTGGTCGGGCAACTGGCCGATGGAGGAACCCCAGCTGAGCATCACCGCGTGCTGCTGACCCGGCGCCGAGTCGGCAGCAAGGCCCTTGTCGGTGAAGACGAGCCCGAGCGGTGAGATGTGCGGGGTGAAGGTCGAGAGCTGGGTGCCCTCCTTGCCTGCGTCGTGTACGGCGCCGGCGTCATCGACGTAGTTGGCAGAACCCGGCCCGGCGTTGGGCAACGCGTCGATGAACGCCTTCGTCGACGGCTTCGGGAACGTGGGGTCGTTGGTGTACTTGTTGTTCTGCGCCGCGCCGGAGTCCGGCTCGATCCGCGCGTCGCTGGCCGGGTCGTAGCCCGCCAGTGACTGCGGGTTGGCCTCGTTGCCGAAACGCCAGGGGAAACCGTAGTTCTTGCCCTGCTGGATCAGGTTGAGCTCGTCCGGAAAGTCCGCGTCGGGGCCGTTGTCGGTGCCGAACAGCTGGCCGTTCGGCGAGAAGGCCAGCGAGTAGGCGTTGCGAAAGCCGTCTGCGTACAGGTAGGGCTTCAGCGCCGCGTCGGAGTCGTGCAGCACCAAGCCCCGCGCGCCGGCAGGAAGCCGGAAGATCGCCGAGGTCAACGGCACCTCGCGGACGCCGGGGAACTTGCCGCCGTTGTCCTCCACCTCTCCGTGGTCTGTGCGCGAGCCCGCGTTGACGAACACGCTCTTGCCGTCGGGGCTCACGACGATGCCGTTGTAGAGATGGTCGAACGCGTCGTTGCCGAGCGGGTAGTCGTCGGTCGTCGCGAGGGTGGTCCAGGTGAAGCCCGAACCATTGGGGGTGCCGCGCCGCACGATCGCATGGGTCGTACGGGTGCCCTTCGCCTTGTTCGCCACGACGTAGGCGGCGCCATCCGGGCCGAACGCAAAGCCGGAGGGCACCCCGTCGACGATGTCGGCGACGCTCGAAACCGGGATCAGCTTGCCCTTCGCCCGGTCGACCCGGGACAGGCCGGACGCGGCGTTGAGCATGTACAGGGACTTGCCGACCGGGTCGACCGCGAGCCGGATGCCGTACTGCTTCACGCCCACCACCTTGCGCAGCGCGATGCCGGTGCGCTCGAGCGTGGGGCCACCCTTGACCGGGCGCAGCCGGACCGGCTTCGCAGTCGGCGTCGCGCTCATGCTCGGCGCGGCACTGGCGGCCGAGCCGGATGGGGTGACCGAGGCGGCCGCGGAAGCGGTCGGCCCGAGCGAGGGCTTCCCGGCGACCGGACCGGTCGTGGCGACGGCGGCGGCTGACGGCGAGGCCGAGCCGGCCGATGGCGAGGGCCCCGCCTGGCACCCGGTCACGGTCAGGACCGTGGCGGCCAGGCCCAGAACGACGCCACGCGGCTTGATCATTCTCATGGGACTCATACTGTCGTGAAATTGCGCTTCCATGCGAAGTCTTTGCCAGTGAATGTTGTAACGATTCGGTCGGCCGCCCGCCGGCGGGCGATGCGTGGTCGCCTCGTCCGGCCAGGCGGTGGGGTCAGTACGGCCCGAAGATCATGTGAGCAACGCCGGGCAGCACGGCCATCAGGACGAGCGCTACCAGGAGTCCCGCTCCGCCCATCAGGGCAGGTCGGGCCGGCATCGGCAGCGCCCTTCGGTGCCACAGAGGGGCCGGTTCGAGCAACAGGAACAGCGGCGGCCCGACGGCCCACCCGGTGGTGACGAACACCCAGAACCACGCCCACCGGTTGCCGAACCGGCGCTGGTCGCGGCC
>JAWWOL010000502.1:0-5953 GCA_033851695.1 Frankiales bacterium | reverse complement strand
GTCGGACCAATGTCCGGTTTGACGGTCGGAGTCAAGGACGTCATCGAAACAGCGGACCTGCCGACGGAGTACGGGTCCCCGCTGTTCCTGGGCCACCGGCCGGCCGCCGACGCTGCCGTCGTCGCCCCGGTCGTGGCGGCGGGTGGGCTGGTGCTCGGCAAGACGGTGACGGCCGAGTTCGCCTGCATGCACCCAGGCCCGACGACCAACCCGCACCGCGCGACGCACACCCCGGGCGGCTCGTCGATGGGATCGGCGGCCGCGGTCGCCTGCGGCATGGTGGACGTCGCCTTCGGTACGCAGACCGCGGCCTCCGTCACCCGGCCGGCCAGCTTCTGCGGGGTCTATGGCTTCAAGCCCACCATCGGTCTGGTGGACCGGACGGGGCTCAAGCTCGTCGCGCCGTCGCTGGACACGATCGGCTGGTTCAGCCGCGACCCGTCGCTGCTCGGGGTGCTGCTCGAGGTCCTGACCGGGCGCTCATCGGCTACTTCCGTTGCGCTGCCGCGGTTCTCGGTCGAGCAGACCCCGCTGTGGGAGCGTTGCTCGCCGGACGCGCACCAGGCCGTACGGCTGGCTGCCGGTGCGGCCCGGGACGGTGGCGCCGCCGTCAGCGACTCCACCTCCACGCACCTGCTGGCCGGTCTCGCCGACGCGCAGGAGGTGCTGGCCGCGTACGAGGCGGCGCGGTCCCTGGCCTGGGAGCACGCCCAGGGCGTGTCTCCGGAGCTGGCCGCCTACCTCGACGCCGGCGACGCTCTGAGCGACGCCGAGGCAGCGGATGCCTTGCAGCGCAGGGATTCGGTGCTCGCCGACGTCGACGAGCTCTTCGGCGATGCCGACGTGCTGCTGACCCCTGCGGTCGTCGGGGAGGCGCCGGCCGGGCTCGGCTCCACCGGTGACCCGCTGCTGAGCCGCCCCTGGTCGCTGCTCGGTCTGCCGACCGTCGCCGTACCCTGCGGCCCCGGGTCCACTGGGCTGCCGGTCGGGGTCCAGCTGGTCGGCCGTCCCGGCGCGGACGCCGACCTGCTGCACGCCGCGGCCTGGCTCGGTGAGTCCCCGGCACTGAAGGCGTTCTCCGGCTGAGCGGCAACCTCAGGGCGGAGAAACCACGTCGCATACGGGTCGCCGTGCCGCCAACATGGCAGCTATGGAGCTCCTGACCAGGCTGCCCGCCTTCCTGGTGGCCATCGTGGCGATGGCCGCCGTGCCTGGGCCGGCGTTCGCGCTGATCGTCCGGCGCTCGTCGGTCGGCGGGTTGAGCGCCGGCGCGCCGGTGGTCCTGGGCATCGAGGCCGGCCTCTACGTCTGGATCATCGCCGCCGGCGCCGGTCTGGCCGCGCTGGTCGCGACCTCACACCTCGCCTACGTCGTCCTGCGGGTCGTCAGCGCCACCGTCCTGCTCTGGATCGGCGGCCGGTTCCTGCTCGCCGCCCGCCACGACAGGCCTGAGCAGGTCCGACAACTGCCCGGCCGCAGTGGGCGGGGCGGCTTTGCGATGGGCGCGATCACCAACCTGGCCAACCCCAAGGCTGCGGTCTTCACGTTCGCCCTCTATCCGCAGTTCATCCCGCACGGCTATCCGCCCCTGGCGACGACCGCCGGCCTGGGCATGATCCAGGTCACGGTCGAGACCGGGCTCTACCTCGGGCTGGCGGCCGCGGTCGGTCGAGCAGGCCGCTGGTTCAGCGGCCGCCGGGTTCGCCGTACGCTCGACGCGCTCTGCGGCTCGGTGCTGGTCACCCTCGGCCTGCGGGTGGCGGGCGAAGGCGCCTAACGCACCCCGCGTGGCCGGAACTGGATGCTGATCCGCGGCCCGACCGACCGCGCCGTCTTGGGCACAGCGTGCTCCCAGGTCCGCTGGCAGCTGCCCCCCATGACGATCAGGTCGCCGTGGCCGAGCTCGTGCCGCAGGGATGCGGCTCCGCCGCCGCGAGGCCGGAGCAGGAGGGCCCGCGGCGACCCGACGGAGATGATCGCGACCATCGTGTCGTGGGTGCTGCCGCGGCCGAAGGTGTCGCCGTGCCAGGCGACACTGTCACGGCCGTCGCGGTAGAGGCAGAGTCCGGCCGTACGGAACGGCTCGCCCAGCTCGTCGCCGTAGTAGTCGTCGAGCGCCGCCTTGGCCTGGACCAGCACGGGGTCCGGCAGCGGCTCGTCCTCGCCGTAGAACTTGAGCAGCCGCGGCACGTCGACCACGCGGTCGTACATCGGGCGTCGTTCGGCGTGCCACGGCACCCCGGTGAGCAGCCGCTCGTAGACCTCGTCGGCACCGTGCAGCCAGCCCGGGTGCAGGTCGATCCACGCGCCGTCGGACAACAGGGTGCGCCGGGTGCCGTCACGGAGCCGGCCTGGACCGACCTCGCCGCCGGCGTCCAGCAACGAGGGCTGGAACATCGTCGTGGTCATGCCTCGACCATAGCGCGTCCTCGAACATCTGTTCGAGTAACATTTCCCTGTCCTTGATCAGCAACAACGACCAGCAACAACGACCAGCAACAACGAGGGCCCCGACCGGTGCCGGTCGGGGCCCTCGTCATCCTGCGGTGCGATCAGTCGTCGTTCCCGATGGTCCCCTTCGCCGTGTCACGGCCGAGGGTGGCGTGGGTGGGCGTCGCCAGCTTGAGCCAGAGATACTCGTTGGCCTCACGCGTCCGGTCGCCGTGCACCCACACCGTCACGGTGCGGGACGTGGTCCCGGCCGGGAAGGTCAGCGTCGCCGAGACGTTGGTGAAGTCGCTGCCGGCCACCGCGGTGCCGTTGATCGTGTGCCACCACACCGTGACAGGCAAGGAGCTGGCCCGGCTGAGCCGCACCGTGAACGTCATGGCCCTGTCGCCGCTGTTGCCCTCGGTCATCCACACGTCGGCGATGTCCAGGGTGGGCTTCGGCCGTACGACGACCGTCACTGACCGAGTCACCGCCGGCCCGGTCCCGTTGGTCGCCGATACCGTGAACGTGAAGGTTCCGGCGCGGCTCGGGGTCCCCGACAGCACACCTGCCGGGCTCAACGTCAGCCCGTCGGGCAGCGTGGCGCCGGTGCGGGTCAGCGTAGGCAACGGGTTGCCGCCGAGGGTGAACGCGAACCGGTAGGGCTCACCGACCGAAGCGATCGTCGGCGTGCCGCTGACGGTCGCGGCCGTGCCCGCCACCACGATGGTGTCGGTGCGGGTTGCTGGCGGTGAGTTCCCGTTGTCAGCAGTGACCGTGAAGGTGTAGGTGCCCACAGCTGTCGGAGCTCCGGAGAGCCGACCCGCCTGGCTGAGGGCGATGCCGGGCGGCAGGGCTCCGCTGGTCACCGACACGGTCGGCAGCGGGGTTCCTCCGACGGCGTACGAGAAGTCGTACGCCTTGCCCAGCGAGGCCGTTGCCGGCACCGTGCCGCTGAGGGTCGGCGGCAGCTGCGGCGCGGAGACCGTGATCAGGTCGGAGAGCGCGGCGACCTGGCCGGCGCTGACGGCGTGCAGGATGAAGTAGTAGGTCCCGGGCGTCGTCGGCGTGCCGGTGAGCAACCCGCTGGGTGACAGGGTGAGCCCGTCCGGCAGGGCACCCGACCACAGGGTCACGGCGGGGACGGGGTCACCGCCCACGGCGTACTGGTAGCTGTACGGCTGCCCCACCGTCAGCGCGTCGCCGGCATCGCCGGTCAGCGTCGGCGCCTTGGAGACGGTGATGGTGAAGGTCCGGCTGAAGTCCGGCGCCGACCCGTTGCTGGCGGTGAGGACGAAAGTGAAGGTCCCCACGGTCGTCGGCGTACCGGAGACGTGACCGTCCGGGTCGAGGGTCAGCCCGTCCGGGAGGGTGCCCGCCGTCACGCTCAGGCTCGGCGTGGCCGAACCGTCCCCGTACAGCTGGGCGTCGTACGGCATGCCGACCTGGGCAGTGTCGGGCAGGGTCCCGAGGATGTTCAGCGGGTAGAGCGGGTCGTTCACCGAGAACGGCATGCTGTCGCTGCTGGCGCCGAAGAAGTCGTCGCCCGAGTAGGTCGCCGTGAAGGTGTGGTGCCCGTTCGGGATCCCGTCGAGCTGGCAGGTCGCGATGAAGGTCGAGCCGTGGATGTACTGCAGCGGCAGGTTGGTGCAGCTCTGGATGTTGACCCCGTCCTGGAAGAACGTCAGCGTGCCGCCGCCGTCGAGGTAGTAGGTCTGTGCCGTGAGGGTCACCGAGACGCCGACCAGAGCCGGCGAGGGCACCGACGAGGTCAGGGTGGTCGTGGTCGCGGTGTAGCCGATCCAGCTGACCGTGCTCGTGCCGTGGCTCGGGCCGTGTGTGGTGTCGCCGCTGTAGTCGGCGTCGATCTCCTGGCCCTGCACCGTCGAGGACGGGATCCGGCAGGTCGCCGTGAAGACGCTGCCGGTCGCGACCAGCGGCTGCTGGGCGCAGGACGCGATGGCGATGGAGGCCCCCCGGACGACCTGCTTGAAGGCCACGGTGCCGGTGCCGTCAGAGCCGGACACGACGGCTGTCGACGTGACCATCTGGCTCGAGCCCACGTCCTTTGAACCGTTGCTGGTGACCTGCGTCTGCGTTGGTGGCTGGAAGGAGATGGCCACCGAGCCGGCGCTCCCACTGCCGCCGACGGTGTCGTACGAGACGTGGGTCAGGCCGGCTGCCACCATCGACGCGCCGCCACCGCCACCACCGCCGCCGTCCTGGTCCCTGAGCCAGGCAGAGCTCGTGCCGCCGGCGCCGCCGTTCCAACCGGCTCCGCCACCGCCGCTGCCGCCGGCGTCGGTGTTGAAGTCGGCGTCCGCCCCGGCAGTACCGGACTTGGTCGGGGAGGCGCCGCCGAGACCGCCGCCACCGCCGACGCGCTGGACCGTGTCGCTGCGGTCAGCGCTGCCGTTGTAGCCCTTCTGCGGCGGGCTGCCGGCCGCCCCACCGTCACCACCGCAGAGGAAGACCGTGCCGAAGTCGGAGCCGCCGGTGCCGCCGCCTCCCCCGCCGCCACCGGCGACCAGCACGACGTCGCTCCTGCCGTTGTGGTTCAAGGTCAGGCTGCTGGAACCGCCGCCGCCACCTCCGTTGTGGGACGTGAAGCTGCCCGGGAACTTGATCAATGCCTGGTCGTCGGGCGAGCCGCCGTTTCCACCCTGGACACTGCCGTCGGCCGACGCCTTTCCGCCCGCCCCGCTCAGGTGCCCGCCTTCGCCGGCGAACACGGTGAGGGTGTCTCCCGGCGTGACCGGCACCGACGCGGTGACCCGGCTCCCCGCCCCGCCGTACCCGTAGCCACACCGGTAGTCGATCCCGTCGCCGCCACCGGCGCCGGTGACGGCGACGTTGAGCTGCCACACGTCGGCTGGCACGACGTAGGTCTGGTTCTGGCCGGTGTAGTCGATGGTCACCACCCCATGGGGCGGCGGCACGATGACGTCGGCGGCCGCGTGCGGAGCGGCCGCCACGACGCCGGCGCCGATCGTGGCCGCGGTGACAGAGGCGCCCACCACCCGGCTGATCAGGGCGACACTCGGCTTGGCAGTACGGAGAGCTTTCATGCTTCGTCCTCGGGCTACTCGATGTCTCACGTGTGGGGTGACCGCTGCTCCGCCGTGCTCGGCGTCCCTGCGGCGTAGTGCCACTCTGGCGTCGCGCGGACGGCCGGACATCGGGCGACCGCCCATGATCTGGCCGCTGTACTCCTCAGATCTGATCCGCCGGAGGGCCGGAAATGGGCGCTCCGGTGACCGATGGAGCCGGGAAAAGGCCAGCGGTCTAAGGCGCCTAAGGCGATGCTCTGGGCCGAGGCTCAGCCCCGGTCGTCGAGGTTGTCCGGCTGCTCGATGCCCAACCGGTGGGCGATCGCGGCAGCGCCGCCGCGACCACTGACACCCAGCTTGGCCAGGATGTTGGAGACGTGGACGCTGGCCGTCTTGGGGCTGATGAACAGGGCCGCCGCTATCTCGCCGTTGGAGGATCCGGCCGCCACGTGGCTCAGCACGACCCGCTCCCG
>JAWWOL010000498.1:0-3135 GCA_033851695.1 Frankiales bacterium | reverse complement strand
GGGTGCGGCGCGTGGTCGGTGGCGACCGCGTCGATGGTGCCGTCGGCCAGGCCTTGGCGCAGCGCCTCGACGTCGGCCTGGGTGCGCAGCGGCGGGTTGACCTTGTAGGTCGGGTCGTAGGTCGCCGCCAGGGCGTCGGTCAGCAGCAGGTGGTGCGGGGTGACCTCAGCAGTGACGTCCCAGCCCTTGCTCTTGGCCCAGCGGATCAGCTCGACGGAGCCGGCGGTGGAGACGTGGCAGATGTGCAGCCGCGAACCGACGTGCCCGGCGAGCAGGCAGTCCCTGGCGATGATCGCCTCCTCGGCGACCGCCGGCCAACCGGTGAGGCCGAGAACGCCGGACAGCTCGCCCTCGTTCATCTGGGCGCCTGCGGTGAGCTTGGGCTCCTGGGCGTGCTGGGCGACCACGCCGTCGAAGGCCTTGACGTACTCCAGGGACCGGCGCATCAGCACCGCGTCGGACACGCAGCTGCCGTCGTCGGAGAACACCCGCACCCGCGCGGCGGAGTCGGCCATCGCGCCGAGCTCGGCCAGCTTCTCTCCGCCGAGGCCGACGGTGACCGCGCCGACCGGGGCCACGTCGCAGTGACCGGCCTCGCGGCCGAGCCGCCAGACCTGCTCGACCACCCCGGCGGTGTCGGCGACCGGGGAGGTGTTGGCCATCGCGTGCACAGCCGTGAAACCGCCGAGGGCGGCGGCCCTCGTACCCGACTCGACGGTCTCGGCGTCCTCGCGGCCGGGCTCGCGCAGGTGGGTGTGCAGGTCGACCAGGCCCGGCAGCGCGATGAGGCCTTGCGCCTCGAGCACCTGGGCATCACCGGCCTCGAGGCCCGCGCCCATTTCGGTGATGGTCTCGTCGACGATCCGCAGGTCGACCGGGTCGCCGCCGAGCGGACGGATGCCGCGGATGAGCCAGCTGGTCACGCGTTTGCCTCCATTGCCGGGCTGCCGATGGCCGGCTCCGCCGCCCCGAGCAGCAGGTAGAGCACCGCCATCCGTACCGAAACGCCGTTGGTGACCTGCTCGACGATGGTGGAGCGGGCGGAGTCGGCGACGTCGGCGGCGATCTCCATGCCACGGTTCATCGGGCCGGGGTGCATCACGATGGCGTCGTCGTGCAGGCTCGCCATCCGCGAGCCGTCGAGCCCGTACCGCCGGGAGTACTCCCGCTCGGTCGGGAAGAACGACGCGTTCATCCGCTCACGCTGGACCCGCAGCATCATCACCACGTCGCTCTTGGGCAGCACCGCGTCGAAGTCGTACGAGACCGAGCACGGCCAGGTCTCGACGCCCACCGGGAGCAGGGTCGGCGGCGCCACAAGCGTGGTCTCGGCGCCGAGGGTGGCGAGCAGCAGCACGTTGGAGCGGGCCACCCGGCTGTGCAGGACGTCACCGACCACGGTGACCCGCAGGCCCTCGAGCCGGCCCATCCGGCGGCGCATGGTGAACGCGTCCAGCAGGGCCTGGGTGGGGTGCTCGTGGGTGCCGTCGCCGGCGTTGACCACGCTGCCGTCGATCCAGGTGGCCAACCGGTGCGGCGCGCCGGAGGCGTGGTGGCGTACGACGACGGCGTCGGCCCCCATCGCCTGCAGGGTCAGGGCGGTGTCCTTGAGGCTCTCGCCCTTGGACACGCTGGACCCCTTGGCCGAGAAGTTGATGACGTCGGCTGACAGCCGTTTCGCAGCAACCTCAAAGGAAAGCCGGGTGCGGGTGGAGTCCTCGTAGAACAGGTTGACGACGGTGCGACCACGGAGAGTCGGCAACTTCTTGATCGGCCGGGTGGCCACCTCGGCCAGTTCCTCGGCCGTGTCGAGCACCAGCAGCGCGTCGTCGCGGGAGAGGTCGGCGGCGGAGAGCAGGTGACGATTCACTCCGGACTCCCGTCGGTGCTCCGGTCGCTCTCGCGCCGGTTGAGGTCGTGCGGGCCGAGCAGCACGGCGTCGCGGCCATCGACCTCCTCGAGCAGGACGCGTACGTTCTCGCGCTGCGAGGTGGGCAGGTTCTTGCCGACGTAGTCGGCCCGGATCGGCAGCTCGCGATGGCCCCTGTCGACCAGGACGGCGAGCTGGACCGAGCGCGGTCGGCCGAGGTCGGAGAGCGCGTCGAGGGCGGCGCGTACGGTGCGCCCGGAGTAGAGGACGTCATCGACGAGGACCACGACCTTGCCGTCGACGCCGCCCTGAGGGACGACGGTGTGCTCGAGGGCGCGGGGCGCGCGAATCCGCAGGTCGTCGCGGTACATCGTGGTGTCCAGGGAGCCGTACGGGACCGCGGATCCTTCGACCTCGGCGAGCCGGGCGGCGAGGCGGCGACCCAGCGTCACGCCGCGGGTCGGGATGCCGAGCAGGACCACGTCGCTGACACCCTTGTTGCGCTCGACGATCTCGTGGGCGACCCGGGTGAGAGCACGGGCGATGTCGACGGCCTCGAGGACCGGACGCTCGGCACGGGGGCTGTCACCCCTGGCGGGAGGCGTGCTCGAGGGCGTGCCGGTAGGCACTTGACCTCCTTTCCCGCCTCTCAGGACGGGTCGTTAAAGGATGTCGCTGTGGGCTGCGCGCTGCCGAAGCGGCGCAGGGACGACCGTAGCAGAGAGCGGTCGTGGTCGGCCGGGCGACCCCCGGAAGTCGCCGGTCGACACGAGCTGTGGTCGGGCCAACCGGACCACGTAGTCTGCGGCGACGGTATCGAACCGGGCACGACGCTTGACCGGTTACCTGCCACCGGTTACCGTCACTCTCAGTAATCATGAACAGGTCGGGAGCGCCAGTCGGGGGCCCTCGGAAGTTGATCATAGGCAGTGACGCTCCGGCGGACGCTGACGTAAACCACGGCAGGCAGGCACCTGGAGCGATGACCATGACCACCGAGGTCGCGAAGACCGACTACGCCAAGGCCCTGGGCGGCCGCCTACGCGCCATCCGCACCCAGCAGGGCCTGTCCCTGCACGGGGTCGAGGAGAAGTCGCGCGGCCGCTGGAAGGCGGTGGTCGTCGGCTCGTACGAGCGCGGCGATCGCGCCGTGACGGTCCAGAAGCTGGCCGAGCTGGCCTCGTTCTACGGCGTACCGGTTTCTGAGCTGTTGCCCGAGGGCGCGGCCACGCCCGCCGTCGAGCCGGCGCCCAGACTCGTGCTCG
>JAWWOL010000374.1:0-17027 GCA_033851695.1 Frankiales bacterium | reverse complement strand
ACCAGGACAGCGGTGATGCCCAGCGGTACGAGTCGCAGCTCGCCGTGGTCGGCACCGGTGCTGACCCGCAGCGGGGCGCCGACCGCCATCGCCAGCAGATAGGCCGCGATCCGCAGCCAGTCCAACGGCGAGCCCACGTGCCCCCGCGGCCGGTAGACCACGCTGGCGATCCCGGTCACCACGAACGCGGCGCCCAGCCCGGCGAGGACGACCACGAGCCCGTCCCGTACGGCGCCGAGGGCTCGGGTCCGCGGGATCATCCGGCTCACCGTACCCGGCAGACGGGCCGGCGGCCGGACAGCGAAAGGCCCGGCCAGCAGACCGGCCGGGCCTTTCGTACGGGGAATCAGCTGGCGAGCACGGCGTCCGCGTCGAAGGAGGCGTGGTCGATGCCCAGACCCTCGGCGACCCGGCGGCCGTAGTCGGGGTCGGCCTTGGTGAAGTGCGCGACCATCCGCTCCTGGATCGCCTTGTCGGTCTGCGACAGCAGCGTGCTGAGGGTGTTGACCAGCTCGTCGCGCTCCCAGTCCTGGAACGCCCGCCAGGTGACGCCGGCGTGGGCGTAGTTGTTCTCCCGGTCGATCGGCGCCCGCATGACCTGGCCCTCGACGAAGGGGCGGTACTCGCGGTAGGACTCGTCGGCGGTGGCCAGCCCGGCCCGCTGCGACGGCTCGTAGTTGATGTGCGGGTTGGCGCCGCGGTTGTCGACGCCGAACGACATCTGGCCGCCGCCCTGGTTGGTGCTGACCACCACACCCGGAGCCGGCGCGTTGACCGGCAGCTGGAGGTAGTTGGGGCCGACCCGGTAGCGCTGGGTGTCGCTGTAGGAGAAGGTGCGGCCGACCAGCATCTTGTCGTCGCTGAAGTCGATGCCGTCGACGAGCACGCCGGTGCCGAACGCTGACTGCTCCGCCTCGTTGTGGTGGTCGGTGACGTTGCGGTTGAGCGTCATCATGCCGACCGGGCGCAGCGGGAACTGGTCGACCGGCCAGATCTTGGTGTCGTCGAGCGGGTCGAAGTCGAGCTCCTCGTGGAATTCGTCGCTCATGATCTGGACGTTGAGCTCCCACTTCGGGTAGTCGCCGCGCTCGATCGCCTCGTACAGGTCCTTCGAGGCGTGGCCGAGCTCGGTCGCCTGGATCGCGTCGGCCTGGGCCTGCGTGAGGTTCTCCTCGCCCTGCTGGGTCAGCCAGTGCAGCTTGACCAGGACCCCCTCGCCGGCCGCGTTGACGAACCGGTAGGTGTTGACGCCCGACCCGCGCATGTGGCGGTAGTCCTTGGGGATGCCGAACGGCGAGAACAGCCAGGTGAGCATGTGGGTGGACTCGGGCGTGCGCGACATGAAGTCGAAGATCCGGTTGGGCTCCTGGCGGAAGGTGACCGGGTCCGGCTTCAGCGAGTGGATGACGTCGGGGAACTTGATCGCGTCGCGGATGAAGAACACCTGCAGGTTGTTGCCGACGACGTCCCAGTTGCCGTCCTCGGTGCGCAGCTTGACCGCGAAGCCGCGCGGGTCGCGGGCGGCCTCGGAGGAGTCACGCCCGCCGATGACGGTCGAGAAGCGCACCGTGACAGGCGTCTTCTTTCCCTTCTCCTGGAACAGCTTGGCCCGGGTGTACGTCGAGGCGGGCTCGTCGCCGATGGTGCCGTACGCCTCGAACTCCCCGTGGGAGACGAAGCCGCGGGCGTGCACCACCCGCTCCGGGATGCGCTCGCGGTCGAAGTGGCTGATCTTCTCCAGGAACTGGTAGTTCTCCAGGGTCGCCGGGCCGCGGTTGCCGACCGTGCGCTGCTGGGCGTTGTTGTGGACCGGGTGGCCCTGGCGGGTGGTGAGGGTGGGCTTGCTGGCGTCGATGGTCATGACGCGTTCCTTCCTGGCGAGATCCGGGTGGAGGGTGTGCTTTGGCAGGCGGGGCACAGGCCCCAGAACGTGACCTCCGCCTCGTCGAGGACGAAGCCGGAGGAGTCGGAGGGGGTCAGGCAGGGCCGGTGGCCGACCGCGCAGTCGACGTCGGCGGTGGTGCCGCAGGACCGGCACACCACGTGGTGGTGGTTGTCGCCGACCCGGGTCTCGTACAGCGCCGGGCTGCCGGCCGGCTCGATCCGGCGGACCAGCCCGGCGTCGGTGAGCGCCCGCAGGATGTCGTAGACGGCCTGGATGGACAGGCTGCCCAGCCGGCCGCGAGCCGCGCGAGCGATCGTCTCGACGTCGAGGTGGTGCCGGTCGGGGAGCGAGGCCAGGACCGCCAGCCGGGGGGAGGTCACGCGCAGGCCGGCGTCGCGGAGGCGAGTGGTGAGCTCGAGGGACTGCTCGGGATCCGGGGTCACCGCCCCACCCCATCAGGTTTTCTGGAGTCAGTCAAGAAAACTAATGGGTCCACTCTTGGTGGCGCTCACTCAAGCGATCGGCCGGACCGGCCGACGGACAGCCATGACCACAGTCCGTACGCAGACCACGCGGCCCTCAGCGCTCAGCGCCTACCGGGTCGGCCCGGTCATCACGACGCTGGCCGCAGTCGTCGGTGCCAGCGTCATGTTCGGGCTCGGTGTGCTGCTCGGCCGGGTCGGCGCGGCCGTCCTCGGCATCCACGGCGCCGGCCGTACGGGCGTGATGCTCGGCGCCGGCCTGGTCCTCGGCCTCTGCAGCATCGTCAGCTCGGCCCGCCGGCACCTGCCCAGGCGCTAGCCCACGCGCGACGGGCGGTCTTCCCACCCGCACCGGGTGGTCAGCCTCACCGCCAGGACGACCCGGCGTCCCTAGCGTCAGGTGCAGCGGCCGGAGTCTCCGGCGCAGCCCGACGAGGAGCCCGCCATGACCGAGATGATGCCGACGACCGAAGCCCTGCCCACCGAGTGGACGACCGCTGACGAGCAGTTCTTCCGCGTCGTCGTCAACGCGTTCCCGCCGGTGTTCCTCGCTGGCGCTGGGGCGTTGCTGGCGAGCTACGACGACGAGACCACCGGTGCGGAGAGCACCCCCCGATCGTGCGGCCAACCCCACCCCTCGCGGGCGGCTGCGGTGACCACAATGGTGGCGGAGGTGTCGGGACCGTCATGACCGTGCAGGTGCTCGTCGTCGACGACCAGGCGCCCTTTCGTCAGGCGATGGCCGCGGTCGTCGCCGAGACCGACGGCTTCCGTGTCGTCGGTCAGGCAGCCACCGGCGAGGAGTCGGTCTCGGTGTGCCGCGAGCTGCGGCCGGATCTCGTCCTGATGGACGTCCACCTCCCAGGCATCGACGGGGTCGAGGCGACTCGGCTGGTACGGGCGCTGCCGTCACCGCCGGTCGTCCTGCTGCTGTCCACCTACGACGCCGACGCGGCCGACGGCTTCGGTGAGTCCGGCGCGGCGGCGTATGTGACCAAGGGTGACTTCGGGCCGGAGCGGCTGACGTCCGCCTGGGCCGCGGCTATCCGATGATCCCCGCCGCGACCGGCGCCGGCAGCCGCACCTCCAGCGAGTGCCTTCCCTCTGCCCTGCGGCTCGAGATCGTGCCGCCCAGGGCCTCGGCGCGGTCGCGCATGTTGGCCAAGGGCAGCTCGCTCGCGTCCTGACCATCGATGACGACGACCAGGGCCTCCTCGCGGCGGGCCAACGACACCTCCACCGGGCCGCCGAGGTCGCGTACGGCCTCGGCGACGCAGAAGTAGGCAGCCGCCTCGACCCGTGCCTCGCTGCGCGGAAGGCCCGTACCAGCGTCCACGTGGAGCGTCGTGCCGCCCGTCCGCCCGAGCAGGGAACGCAGAGCCGGCTCCAGGCCAGAGCGGCCGAGCTGTACCGGATAGACCCCGCGGGTGATCTCGCGCAACGCCTCGAGTGCGGCCTCGGCCTGGGCCCGCAGCGGCTGCACCAGCTCCGCCGTCACCGGCCCGACGGTGCCGCGGGCCAGCTCGTCGAGCTGAGCCGGCATCAGTTGCAGGTGGGGGGCGACCTCGCGCGTGACGGCTCGCTCGAGACGGCGGCGTTCGGCGTCGCCGGCGGTCATCAGCCGGCGACGCGACTCCTCGAGGGCGCGGGTCTGCAGGTCGAGCTCCTCGACACGATGCGCAAGCTCTGCGGAGAGCCGGGCGTTGCGGAAGGCGATGACGGCCTGGTCGGCCAGGTCATGCAGCAACGCGGTGTCCTTGCCGCGCAAGGCGTGGCCCGGCGCCATCTCCACCACGAGCGACCCCAGCAGCTCGCTGTCGTCGGCGACCGGGATGCTGGCCGTCGGTCCCGCTCCCGCCACCGCACCGGCGGGCCAGGTGGCCGTCTCGGCCGCACGGAACGGCAGTGCGAGCTCGACGGTGACCCGGCGCGCGCTGACGGCGTTCGCGGCCGCCTCGGCGACCGCCGGGAGCAGCTCTGACGGGTCAGGGCTCTCGCCGAGGCGCCGGGTGAAGTCGGCGAGTGCGTCGTACGGCTCCGCGGCCGCGCCGAAAGCCAGCCGGTCCGCAACGCGAACCACCCGCCGACGCAACGGCTGGAACGCGAGGGCGACGACCGCCGTGGCCAGCAGCGACGGCCAGTAGCCCTTGTCCCCACCAAGGGCCGAGCCCAGCACGACGACGAGCAGTACGTACGCCCCGCTGACGACCGCTGTGGCGAGGAAGACGACGAGCGCCCGGTTGACGATCAGGTCGATGTCGAACAGGCGGTGACGCAGGACGGCGACGGCGGTGCAGATCGGGACCGACAGGTAGGCGGCGTAGATCGGCGTGGCCGACGCGAGACTGTCCTCGCCGCCGGTGACCTGCTGGGTGACGAGGAGCCAGACGAACGTCGTGGCCAGCATCGCGGCCGAGGCGGCGACCCAGAGCAATTGTCGCCGGGTCTCTCCCTGGGTCCGCCTGAGCCGCAGGACGAGGCCCACCGCGGACGCGACCAGGCTGAGGATCATCAGCGTGATCCCGATGCTCACGACGACCTGGGTGGCGGTCGGGAGGTCGCGCTGGCCGATGTCGTACGCGGTCGGCGACTGCGACAGGACGGCGGCGGTGTACAGGGCGAACCCCAGGACCGCGGTACGGGCCGCCCAGCGCCACCGGCGCGAGAGCAGCCGTCCGTCGGGTGCGATCAGGAAGATCACGATCACCGCTGTCATGGCGAGCGGTGCGCCGAGCAGGGCCGACACCCATCCGGCGACGTGTCCGGCGATCAGGGCGGTATGCCCTGCACCCACCGGCGGCCACAGGCTGTAGGCCTCTGCCATGACCGAGATCGAGGAGACACCGGCGACGACGAGCAGCCAGCCGATCGGGTGACGCGGGTAACGGGAGACGATGAGCGCCCCCATGAGGGCTGACCCCAGGGTCGCGAGGGAGACCAGCGGCCACCCGTGCCGCGCCCACACCTGCTCGGACAGCAGCGGCGCGTGCTCGGCGGTGATGACGGTGTCCAGCACCGCGCAGACCACGCTGACGACCACGAGCGTCCAGGCAATCCGGATGCGCATGTCAGACCACGCAATCGGCCGGGACGACAGGGACGGTGGCGGTGACTCGCGTGCCGAGACCGGGTGCGGAGTCGACGAGCAACGTTCCGCCGACGGTGTCTATGCGGTCCTGCATGTTCGACAGCCCGGCACCGCAACCGGCGGCGCGGGCGTCGAGGCTCGCGAAGCCGACCCCGTCGTCGACGACCGTCACATGACCGGCGCCGCCGGCCGTCGTCAGCCGTACCGTGATCATCGAGCCGTTGGAGTGCTTCGCCGCATTCTGGACTGCCTCCATGGTGAAGAAGTACAGCGCGGCCTCGACGGCTTCGGGCAGCCGTTCGGAGTCCTCGTCGACGACCGCGACAGGTACGGCCGTACCGGCCACTGCGGCGCCGAGCGCCGCGGCGAGCCCTGAGTCGGCGAGATGTCGTGGATACATGCCCCGGGACAACCGGGAGACGGTCTCGATCGCCTCGCGGGCGGCGTCTGCCTGCGCGCCGAGAATGCCGGCCGCTCGGGCGGGATCCTTGCCGGCGACCGCCTCGACGAGGCGCAGGTTGACTGCCAGCGCGACGAGATGCTGCTGTGCGCCGTCGTGGATGTCGCGCTCCAGACGGCGGCGCTCGTCGTCCTGCGCCGCGATGAGCCGCTCCCTGGACAGCTGCAGCTCAGCCGCCCGTTCGCGGAGGTCGTGGTGCCGTGCCGCGAGCTCGGCGCGCAGCCCGACGAGGCGCAGCACCAGACCCGCCTGTGCTGCCAGGCCGGTGAACAGGCGTTCCTCGACCGATGTCAGCGCGATGCCGTCCCGCTCCTGGAGCCGGAAGACTCCGTACACCTGGCCACCATGGCGGACCGTCACGGCGCGTCGACCTGGACCGCTCAGGTCACCCGCCTCCGGTGCAGGCTGTGGCGGATCCTGGGCGGCCGCTGCGTCCGGCCACGACGCGGCGAGCACGAGGCGGTCCTGCACCATCAGCCAGACCTGGGCCCACTGCGCGTCGGTGCCCTCGGCCAGCAGGCGGACCATGCGATCGGGGAGCTCCTCGGTCGCGTAGCCACCGGTCACCGTCTCGGAGAAGCGGCTGAGGACGTCGTACGGGGACGTGCCGCCACGGCCGAAGAGGAGGGCCGCGCCGGCCTGCGTCCACCGCCGGACCCGTTCGAAACCCAGCGCCACCACAGCGGTTGCCGCAACGGAGAGCGGCAGGCTCGGCGTCGACGTGGTGCCGAGGAGAGCCCCGCCGCCGACGACCACCACCACGTAGACGGCGACCACGAAGACGGCAAGGCCGGCCACCGCGACGACGCGCGCCCGCCCCCCGTCGCCGGTCGGACGCATGGCTTGCGGACGTGGCATGCGCCCAGTGTGGTGCCAGGCGGATGCGACCGGAAGGGCCGCAACCGAACCCGGCGGGTGGGGTTAGCCGCACACTTGCCCGCCCTGGACACGCCGGTTGGGCGCACGCCATCGGCGGGGTCACCCGCTTACGGCTGACCCCCTCTCTGGCGTCTGCTGGCCACACCGCGCCGCAACCGGTGGCCGGTCACCTTCACGGCGAGCTTCAAGGAGCGACATGTCCACCACCACCGCCACGCCCTCCGGTCCTGGCCACCTCCCCACCGCAACCGTTGCGGCCCGCGCTGACGGCGTCAGCAAGGTGTACGGCCGCGGCGACGCCGCGGTCCGTGCCCTCGACGACGTCAGCGCGTCGCTGTACGCAGGGCAGTTCACCGCGATCATGGGCCCGTCCGGGTCCGGCAAGTCGACGTTGCTGCACGTCCTCGCCGGCCTGGACCGTCCCACGTCGGGCGAGGTCCATATCGGCGACACCGACCTCACGTCGCTCAACGACCGGCAGCTGACCATGCTCCGACGCGACGAGGTCGGCTTCATCTTCCAGTCGTTCAACCTCCTGCCGACCCTCACGGCCGCCGAGAACATCGAGCTGCCGATCCGGATTGCCGGCCGCAAGCCTGACGCGCTCTGGATCCGCTCCATCGTCGAGATGGTCGGTCTGGGCGATCGCCTCCGGCACCGACCGGCCGAGCTGTCCGGCGGTCAGCAGCAACGGGTGGCGGCTGCGCGGGCGCTTGCCAGCAGGCCGCAGATCGTCTTCGCCGACGAGCCGACCGGGGCACTGGACTCGCACTCTGGTGCCGATCTGTTGGGGTTCCTGCAGCGCGCGGTGCGCACCGGCGGCCAGACCGTCGTCATGGTCACCCACGACCCGGTCGCTGCCGGCTACGCCGACCGAGTGCTGTTCCTGGCCGACGGCCACATCGTCGACGAGATGTCCGACCCGACGGCCGACACGGTCTTCGACTACATGAAGCACCTGGGGGGCTGACCGCCGTGTTCACCACCACCATCCGCGGGATGCTCGCGCACAAGCTGCGCGTCGTCCTCACCACCGTCTCGATCGCCCTCGGTGTCGCGTTCGTCGCCGGCACCCTCATCCTCACCGACACCACCAGGAGCGCCTTCGACCAGCTCTTCGGCCGGGTCTCCTCCGGCACCGACGCAGTGGTCCGGCACGAGGCGGCCTACTCGACAACCTCCGGGGTCGGCCTCAGCCGCTCCCCGATCCCGGCGCACACTCTCGACGCCGTACGCCAGGTCGACGGCGTCGGCGCCGCGGAGGGCGTCGTCAGCGGCTACGCGCTCATCACCGACACGCAGGGCAAGGCCGTCCTCGCGAGCGGTGGCGCGCCCACCATGGGCTACACCATGCAGACGGACGCCAAGCTGCGGGGATCCGTGCACCTACTCACCGGGCACGCCCCTGCTGGAGCCCACGAGGTGGCTGTCGACGCCACCTCCGCTGCCTCGCACCACATCCCGCTCGGCTCGACCGTCCGGATCCTGTTCCGCGGTCCGGCCGAGAAGTTCACCGTGGTGGGCACTGTCGGGTTCGGCGGCGAGAAGGACTTCGGGGGTACGACGTCGGCGTACTTCGAGCCCGCGACGGCTCAACGCGTGCTCGGCGCGCCAGGCGTCTTCGACGAGATCCAGGTCCGCTCCGACGGGAGCATCAGTGACGCCACCCTCGCGAACCGGCTGAACGCGGTGGTCCCGCAGGGTCTCGAGGCGGTCACCGGCGCTGCCCTGGCCAAGGAGTCCTCCGACGCGATCGAGAGCCAGTTCGCGTTCCTCGGCGTGCTGTTCATGTCCTTCGCCGGCATCGCGCTGTTCGTCGGCTCGTTCATTATCTGGAACACGTTCACGATGATCGTGTCGCAGCGGACGCGCGAGATCGCCCTGACCCGCGCGATCGGAGCATCGCGCCGACAGGTGATCGGCACGCTGCTCGCCGAGGCCGGACTGCTCGGCATCACCTCGTCGGCGATCGGCGTCGGCTGCGGTGTCCTGGTGGCCAAGGGGCTGAACGCGCTGATGGCCGCGCTGGGGTTCTTCCGGCTGCCGAGCGCCACGACGCAGGTCCAGCCGCGGACGATCTGGGTGTCGATGATCGTCGGCACCTTGGTGACGGTCCTGGCCGCGGTCGTCCCTGCGCGCAGAGCCACCAAGGTGCTGCCGATCGAGGCGCTCCGCGACGCGACGCCGGGCGCGAAGGCTCCGTCGAAGCTGCGCGCGGTCGCAGGGGGCGTCTTCACCTCTGCCGGGATCGCCGGGGTGATGGGCGGTCTCTACGGCGGCGCCGGCACGACACCGGTCCTGCTCGGCATGGTGGCCACGCTTGTCGGCGTCCTCACGCTGGCGCCGCTCGGTGTCCGCCCGCTCGCGGCCGCGATCGGGGCCCCGATCCGGGTGCGTGGAGTGGCCGGCGACCTTGCGCGGCAGAACGCGATGCGTAACCCGCGTCGTACGGCATCGACGGCCAGTGCGCTCATGATCGGGCTGGTGCTCGTCGTCGGGATGGGAGTGTTCGCGTCCTCGCTGAAGGCGTCGTTCGGAACGATCCTGCACGACTCCACGAACGCCGACCTCTACGTGACCGCCGCCGGCACCCAGGGTGGCACGTTCAGCCCCGACGTCGAGAACCTGGTCAGGTCGGTGCCCGGCGTGGCAGCGGTGTCCGCAACGGGCTACGGCGAGGCGCGCTTCGGCGGGTCGTCCGCCGCGTACTCGTCGGTCGACCCGACCACGGTCGAGCGGGCGCTCAACCTGAAGCTCAGCAGTGGTTCGGCCTCTGCACTCGGCACCGACGGTGTGCTCGTGAAGGGCGACACCGCGCGGAGCAGGGGATGGCGCGTCGGCCAGCAGGTGCCGGTGGAGTTCGCAGCCACCGGAACGCACACCTTCACCGTCCGGGGGCTCTTCGACGGGACCGGCTACCTCGACGGGGACTACATCATCAGCCTCGCGGCGGAAGAGACCAACGTGCCCGATCGTCTCGAGAGCGGGGTGCTGGTGATGCTCGACAACGGTGCCGCCCAGGGCCAGGTCAAGGCTGCCATCGCGGCCAAGCTCTCGGACCACCCGGACGCGAAGGTGCTGGACCGCAAGGAGTATGCCAGGGCGATCGGCGGTCTCGTCGACCAGCTGCTGACCTTCGTCTCGGTCATGCTCCTGCTCTCCGTCCTCATCGCCCTGCTGGGCATCGTCAACACGCTCGCCCTGTCCGTGCACGAGCGGACGCGTGAGCTCGGCCTGCTGCGTGCGGTCGGCATGACGACCGCGCAGGTGCGGGCGATGGTGCGCTGGGAGTCGGTCATCATCTCGCTGATCGGTGCGGTCGTCGGGGCCGGACTCGGCTTGGGTCTCGGTGCGACCCTGGCGCAGACGCTCAAGGGTGAGGGCATCACCGAGGTCGCCATCCCCGGCGTCCGGATCGGCATCTACGTCGTCGCTGCAGCGGTAGCAGGCGTTCTCGCGGCGGTCGGGCCCGGTCGTGCCGCCGCTCGCGTCGACCTGCTCAAGGCGGTGGTGACCGACTGACCCGCTCCGCTGCCCCGGCAGGGGCTGGCGGGACCAGCACCGAGTGAGGCCCTCCCGCGGGAGGGCCTCACTCCGTCATGGGGGAGGGCTTCAGCCCCGGACGCCGCCGGCGTCGCGGAAGGCCAGCACCGCCATCACCCTGCGGTTGACCTCGCCCTCGTCGTTGAAGCCGAGCTTGGAGAAGATCGAGCCGATGTGCTTCTCCACCGCCCGCTCGCTCATGAACAACGTCTTGGCGATCGTGGCGTTGTTGCGGCCGGATGCCATCTCCTGCAGCACTTCCCGCTCACGGTCGCTCAGCATCAGCAGCGGAGACCTGGCGTCGCTCGAGCGCCGGGCGAGGAGCGCCTCCACCACCTTGGGGTCGAGTGCGGAGCCACCCCGCGTCACCTCGCTGAGCGCGCGTACCAGCTCGTCGAGGTCCGAGACCCGCTCCTTGAGCAGGTAGCCGAGACCTGCGACGCCATCGGCGAGCAGCTCGAGGGCGTAGTCGTCCTCGACGTACTGCGAGAGCACGACGACCCCGGTGTCAGGGAACTCCGCCCGGATCCGCTTCGCCGCGTCGATGCCTTCGTTCGTATGCGTGGGCGGCATCCTGATGTCGGTCAGCACGGCGTCGGGTCGATGCTGGCCGACCGACTTCAGCAGGGAGTTCGGGTCCCCGACGGTGTCGACCAGCTCGATGTCGTCGCACTCGGCCAGCAGCGCGGCGATTCCTTCGCGTACGAGGAAGTTGTCGTCGGCGAAGACCACGCGCAGCGCCATGCCCGCACAGTACACCGGAGGCTGCGGCGCCTGCGGTGGGTGCCAACCCCCTCACTGTGCTTCGGCTGACCGCCCGGAGCAGGCGGTCACCCCCATCCTCGACGCCGGCCGAAATTCCTACCGTCGCATTCATCAGCCGGAGGTCGCGCCGAATGCGATTCATGAGCCCGCCGGTCAACGATGAAAGGCATACCGACATGACTGCTCAGGACGTGACACGTCCCCGTCTCACACCAGCGCGGATCGTCGCGCTGACCGTCATTGCCGTGCTGGCCGCCGGTCTCGTCGCGCTGCGTGTCTCCGGCGGGGCGGCGTCGGTGACCGTTCCGCGCGGTGCACACGCCGGCCAGCTGGTCCTCCATCCGTGCACCTATCCCACCGACGTCGGCAAGCTCGCCGCTGACTGCGGCACGCTCGTCGTCCCGGAGAACCGGCAGGACCCGAAGTCGCGGCTGATCGCCCTGCCGGTCACCAGGGTCCACGCGGCGACCGCCCACCCGGGCGCCCCGGTCCTGTATCTCCAGGGCGGTCCCGGCCTGACGAACATGGAGTTCCCGCAGGCCAGCCGGTTCACCGCGACGCACGACGTGCTCGTGGTCGGCTACCGAGGGGTCGACGGCTCCGTCCGGCTCGACTGCCCCGAGGTCGCCAACGCGCTCACCGGCACCAGCGACCTGCTGGCCAAGAAGACGATGCGGGCCTACTCGTCGGCCTTCCGGCACTGTGCCGGCCGGCTCACGACGAGCGGTATCGACCTCACCGGCTACAACAGCGTCGAGCGGGTCGACGACATGGAGGCGGCGCGCAGCGCATTCGGCTACCGCACGGTCAACCTGATCAGCGAGAGCGCCGGCACGCGTACCGCGATGGTCTACTCCTGGCGCCACCCGCAGAGCATCAACCGGTCCGTCATGATCGGCGTCAACCCACCCGGCCACTACCTGTACGACGGTGCCACCACGGACGCGCAGATCGCGCACTACTCGCAGCTGTGCGCCAAGGACGTCGGCTGCCGTGGCGAGACCGGCAACCTCAAGGAGACGATGGCCGGCCTCGCCAAGGACCTGCCGGACCGCTGGCTGTTCCTCCCGATCAAGCCCGGCAACGTCAAGCTGGGCACGTTCTACGGACTGGCTCAGGCCACGTCGGCCGCCGCGCCGCTGTCCTCGCCGCAGACGATCAACACGTGGACGTCCGCAGCCCACGGCGACAGCAGCGGCATGTGGCTGCTGTCCCTCATGGCCGAGCTCACCATCCCGACGTCCCACGTCTGGGGTGACATGGCGGCCACGGGTCAGCTCGACAACGACGTGGCGGCCGCCTACTACGCCAACGGCGGCGACCAGGGCTCGATCCTCGGGAACGCCTTCACCGACCACCTGTGGGGCGGCGGGGGCCTCGTACAGGCGTGGCCGCACTCACCGGAGGTCGACCAGTACAAGCAGCTCCGGCCGACCGACGTCGACACGCTGCTGATCAACGGCGACGTCGACTTCGCGACGCCCGCGCAGGTCGCCACCACTGAGCTGCTCCCGACGCTACGGCACGGGCACGAGGTCGTGCTGTCCAACCTCGGGCATACCGCGGACACGTGGAACTACCAGAAGCCAGCAGCCAACCGGCTGATCAACACGTTCTTCGACACCGGCCGGGTGGACAAGTCGGGCTACACCAACCGGGCGATGGACTTCCGGGCGTCACCCACGCAGACGATGCTGGCGAAGATCACCCTCGCCGCCCTCGTCGGCCTCGGTGCCGTCACCGCGCTCGTCCTGGCGTGGTTGCCCCTTCGTCTGCGTCGCCGCGACAGCGTCGGGACCAAGACGAGCCTCGCGGCCCGCACCATCTACGCGCCCGTGGTCGGGCTTGGCGGTTGGTGCATCGGTTCCCTCGTCGTGATGACGGCGTGGCCGTTCATGTCACTTGACAGCCAGGCGCTCGCCGTCGTCTCGATCGGTGGGCCGGTGGCCCTGGCAACGTACTTCGCGTGGGTACACCGCAGCTGGCAGCGTTCCACCCGGAACGCGGGACTGGCCGTGGCCGTGGCCGGGGCCGTGATCGGTACGTGGCTCGGGCTGCACGCCGTGAGCGGGCTGTTCAGCGTGGTGACCGCGGTGCTGGCAGCCGTACTCGGCTCCAACTTCGGCCTGTGCGTCCGTGACATCACGGCGCCGCAGGTCCCACCGACGGACCGTCCGGGCAGCGCAGGGGTGCCCCAGCAGGTGACAGCCTTTGACCTGACCTGACCGACTCGACGGGCCGGGCTACCGGACCTGCAGCGCCAGCAGGCCGTCGCCCACGGGCAGCAACAGCGGGATCAGCCGCTCGTCGTCGCGGGCCCGCGTCAGGAACTCGCGCATCGCCACCGTGTCCGCGTCCCGAAGCGCGGCGTCGGAGACCTTGCCGCCGGCGAGTACCGACGCGAAGACCACGAGACCGCCCTTGCGCAGCAACCGCTGCGCCTCGGCCAGGAACGCGGGATAGTCGCTCGGCCGGGTGTGGCAGAACACCAGGTCGTAGCCGCCGTCGGCCAGCCGGGGGAGCACGTCCAGCGCGTTGCCGGTGATCAGCCGGGCCCGCGAGGGGGGAACGCCGGCCTCGGCGAAGGACTCGCGGGCCAGCCGTTGGTGCTCAGCCTCGACGTCGACGCTGGTCAGGACGCCGTCCGGGCGCATGCCGCGCAGCAGCCACAGCCCGGACACCCCGGCGCCGGTGCCGATCTCGGCGACCGTGCGGGCATCGACCAACGTGGCCAGAAAGCGCAGGGTCGACCCGACCAGCGGGTCGACCTCGGGCAGGCCGAGCTCCCGACCGCGGTCGCGAGCGGCGAGCACCGGGGCGTCCTCGGCCAGCCACCCTGCGGCGTACGCGATCGCCTGGGCGGCCTCGTGTGATGCGCTGCCGCCTCGCGAGCTGACCTGGCTGATGGTGTCCTCCCGCGCCGGTTCCGTTCGGGGCAGCGTAGTGCACCAACGGGGGGCAGGCGATCACTGCGACCGTTCGGGAACCCGTGCGGTCATCACGGCGTTGTCGCAGGGGTAGGGGAGAATCCGCAACCACAACGGGTCACCACGAGAGCGGGCAAGCAGGTGTCAGTCAGTGCCACGACCAGTACGGGGAACATCCCGGCGGCGGACGCGGTCCAGCCCGGTGCCTCCCGGTTCCTGAGAGTTTCCCGGCAAAAGGGGCAGTCCGTGGGTCGCGGAGGCAACCAGAACGGCCTGCGGCACGTCAATACAGATGTGGAGACCTGGACCCCACCCACGTGGGACGCCGTCGTGCGCGAGCACAGTGCGCGGGTCTACCGGCTTGCCTACCGCCTGACCGGCAACCAGCATGACGCCGAGGACCTCACCCAGGAGGTCTTTGTCCGGGTATTCCGCTCGCTGCAGGACTACCAGCCGGGCACCTTCGAGGGCTGGCTGCACCGGATCACCACCAACCTGTTCCTCGACTTGGTGCTACGCAGGGCGCGTATCCGGTTCGAGGGGCTGCCCGTGGACGCCGAGGGGATCAGGGGCCGCGTGGCCACCCCCGCGCAGATCTACGACGACGCCCACCTCGACCACGACGTCCAGACCGCGCTCGACGCGCTGCTGCCGGAATACCGCGCGGCCGTCGTCTTGTGCGACATCGAAGGACTGTCGTACGAGGAGATCGCCGACGTCCTGGACATCAAGCTCGGCACCGTACGCAGCCGCATCCACCGTGGCCGCAGCCAGCTGCGCGCCGCGCTCGCGCACCGTGCCCCGCAGGCTCCCCAGTCGCCAGGCAAGGGCGAGGCCGGGTCATGAGGCGTCAGCACCGCACCAGGGACGGCCGCTGCCTCGGCGAGCGGGCCGCAGCCCTTGCCGACGGCGAGCTCGGACCGGACGCCCGCGACGTCGCGCTGGCTCACCTGGTCAACTGCGACGGCTGCCGCGACGAGGTCGCCGGTCAGCGCCGGCTCAAGGCCCGCCTGGGCGAGCTCGCCGAACCGCTGCCGCCTGCCGGGCTGGTCGAGCGGCTCTCGGCCATGGGCACCCTCGGCGCGCCCGAGCTCAGCCTCGGCCCCGACGAATGGCACGGCGGGACCCGCCACCGGGTCCGGTTGCCCTCCCGGTCCCGGCGCAGGCCAGGCCGGTTCGACCCGGTCGACCACGCGAGGCCGCTCGGGCGGCGGGGCGTGCGTTACGCGATGGCCGGCGGGGTGTCCGTACTCGCCCTCGGGGTCAGTGCCTTCGCTCTCGGCGGCGGTGGCCAGAGCTCGCCCACGGTGGTGCCTGCCGTCGACACCTTCAGCTTCGAGCACGCCCAGACCACCGGTGAGATCCCGTTCGGCGTCGTGCCGGGCAACGTTCCCTACCGCGCCGTCCTCGTCGGCGCCAGGCCGTGAGCCTGCGGCTGTCCCAGGAGCCGGCGACCGTCGCGGCCCGGCACCGATGGGCACCGCGCCGGCCACGCCGCACCCTGCTCGCGGCAGCCTGCGTGGCCGGCGGCGCCTTGGCGCTGCCCTTCGGAGCCGGCTCGTCCTCCGCCGTCCAGACCATCGGAATGGCGGCTCTGGTGCCGGCGCCCAAGGGCGGGACCGACGCCGCGGCGATGCTCGAGCGGGCGTACCAGGAGTCCCAGACCGGGACCTACCACGGCGTCCAGTTCGTGATGATCGACAACCAGACGCACTCCGTCGGGGTCAGCCACCTGCCCGGCCACACCTATCTGTACGCCGACAGCGGCCCGGCCGTAGAGGCGTACGAGACCAACGACGCCACACCGGCTGCGTCGTCGGCCAACCCGCTGTCCAAGGATCCGCTCGCCCTGCTCAAGCAGCACTACCTGCTGAGCATCGTCGGCAGCGAGGTCATGCTCGGGCGCACCTCGACCGTCATCCAGGCTGCCACCCCGGCAGGCAGGGTTGCGGCCAAGTTCTGGGTCGACGAGAACTCCTCGCTGCTGGTCCGCCGGGACACGTTCGACGCCCAGGGCAACCCGTACAGCCGGGTCGAGTACACCTCGCTCGTGGTCAACAGCGCCGACCCGGCCCTGCAGACCGTCACCACCACCGCGCTGCAGCCGCAAGGCATCCTGCAGGACGCGGACCGGCTGGACCAGCTGCGGGCCCGCGGCTGGTGGGCGCAGCCGCAGCTGCCCGGGGGGCTGACGCTCTACGACGCCCGCGAGGTGGCCGGCGCCGGCGGCACGGTCCTGCACCTGTCCTACTCCGACGGCATCTCGACCGTGTCGGTCTTCGAGCAGCGCGGCCGGCTCGCGGGCGCCGCCGGCGGCCAGCTGCCGTCCGGCTGGCGGAGCCTGTCGATGCCCGACGGTCGCCGGGTGGTCCAGGCCGACGGCGCCCCCGTGCGAGCGGCCTGGCAGGCCCACGACCTGGTCCTGGCGGTGATCGCCGACGTGCCTCCGGGCTCGGCCACGGCGGTCATCGAGGCCCTTCCGTACGGCGCGGCGCCCGCTTCCCACCCCACGGTGGTGGGCCGGCTGGGCCGCGGCCTGGGGCGGATCGGAAACATGCTCAACCCCTTCGGCTGAGCTGCCCGTACTCTGTCCTCAGGAGGTACGGCATCCCGTGTTCGGCATCGGTTGGCCTGAGCTGTTCGTCATCATGGCGATCGGCCTGATCGTGGTCGGACCCGAGCGGTTGCCCAAGTACGCCGAGGAGACCGGGCGGCTGCTGCGCCAGCTCCGGCGAATGGCGCAGGACGCCTCCGTCGACCTGCGCGCCGAGCTCGGTCCGGAGATGGCCGACCTCAACCTCAACGACCTGCGCGACCTGCACCCCCGGCGCATGGTGCAGAAGTACCTCTTCGAGGACGACGACGAGGAGGTCGCCCCCGAGGCCGCCGTGCCGGCCGACCCCGACCCCGTACGCCGCGGCAACGGGCCACCGTTGGTCTTCGGCGACCCGGCGCCGTACGACACCGACTGCACCTGAAGCCCGACCACCGGCACTGC
>JAWWOL010000366.1:0-3652 GCA_033851695.1 Frankiales bacterium | reverse complement strand
GTTCGAGAATCCCTCGTCCGCACTCGGTGGCTCGTTGTCCAGCCGGCCGAGGCCGCCGGGGTCCGGGTGGAGGTACCAGCGCTCGGTCCGAGCCCGCGTGGGGGGAAAGGCATCCTCGGTACGCCAGACGTTGTCGCCCATCACGAAGATCGAGACCGTCGGTGCCGGGTGCGGTTCCGGGGCCTCCGCCAGGTGCGCGGCGAACCAGTCGAGCTGGAGCCGGGTCAGGTCGAGGGCGGCCATCGCGGCCGCGCCGCCGTAGTCGACCTCGCCCAGGGCGTCGTGGTAGGCCGCGTGCGCCCACGGCCCGATGATGAGCCGCTGTTGGGCACCGGTGGCCGACATGCCCCTGAAGTTGGCCAGCGTGCCTCGCAGGAAAAGGTCGAACCAGCCACCCACGTGCAGCGCGGGGAGGTTCAGGTCGGCGAAGTGCTCGGCGATGCTCACGGCTCGCCAGAACTCGTCTCGACCGGGGTGCTCCAGCCAGTCCTGCCAGGCCGGCAGCAACGTGCGGAACACCCCGATGTCGGCCAGCGGCCGGGACCGGAAGGCGCGCTGTGGGTCGGCCAGCAGCTCCTGGAGCTCAGCGGCTTCCGTGTCGAGCGCTTCACCGGCCTCCTGCCGCCGGGCGAGCTCGGCCGCGGCCAGCCCGAGCGACCAGAAGACCGTGAAGCCCAGCTGCAGCGCGCCGCCCTGGTAGGTCCAGGTGTCGTGGTAGTCCGAGGCAGTGACCTGGGGGGCGATTGCCAAGAGCGCAGGTGGACGGGCGGTCGCCGCCAGCAGCTGGGTGGCCCCGTAGTACGAGGCGCCGTACATGCCGATCCGGCCGTTGCTGTAGGGCTGCCCGGCCAGCCACTGCACCGTGTCGTAGCCGTCGTCGGCTTCGGTGCGGAACGGGTCGAACCGACCCTGGGAGCCGAACCGGCCCCGGGTGTCGGAGATGACGACGACGAATCCGTCGGCCACGGCGCGCAGCGGCTCGATGCCGGCGTTGACGATCACGGCGAACGAGTCAGCCCGGTTGTACGGCGTGCGCTGCAGCAGCACCGGGTAGCGACCCGCGGCGGCCGGGCGCCAGATGTCAGCCTGCATCCTGAGCCCGTCGCGCATGGGGATCCAGACGTCGCGCTCGACGATGACCCCGGTCATGCTCCGCGGACCGCCGGGTGCGGCGACGCTGCGTGGTCGGCCGCGGTCACCTCGGACGGTGCCGCCGCTCCGACGTCGGGCCGATCGGTCTGCGCGCGTCTGGCCGGCGCCTTGGCAGCGATCGTGTACACCGCCGACGCGGCGATCAGTACGGCACCCTGCACCACGTACTGGTAGTTGGAGCCGAGGTTCAGCATGTTGAACCCGTTCGACAAGGTGAACAGCACGACGGTGCCCAGGACCGACTTGGCGACGTGACCGGCACCACCGAACAGGGACGTGCCGCCAAGGATGGCCGCCGCAATGACCGTGAGCTCGGTTCCGGTGAGCGCGTTCGGGTCGACCGAGTTGAACCGTCCCGCGTACAGCAGACCCACCCCGGCCGAGGCCAGCCCGGTCAGGACAAAGGGCGTCATCTTGTAGAGATTGACGTTGATGCCGGAAAGCCGTGCTGCCTCGGCATTGCTGCCCACGGCGTACAGGTTGCGACCCGGCACCAGGAAGCGCAGCACGGCTGAGACGCCGATCGTCACCCAGATCATCAACCAGACCGGAAGCGGCTGGGTCAGCAGGGCGGGCGCGATCACGGCGACCACTATCAACAACACGGCACAGGCGATGAACGCCAGGAAGAATCCGTCCAGCGGGGGAGCGTTCTCGTCGTTCAGGCCGCGCACCCGGATCCCGGCGAGCACCAGAAGGAGCACACCAACCAGCACCGCCACCACCGGTGGGACCTTGTAGACCGTGCTGTCCAGCGCGACCAGGGCCCGGGAATTGGCCGTCACGCTCTCGCCGCCGAGGGCGATCAGCACAATTCCGCGTACGGCGGTCATGCTGCCCAGGGTGACGATGAAGGCGTTGACGCCGATCTTCTGGACCAGCACGGCGTTGACAGAGCCGACGGCGACGCCGACACCCAGGGCAAGGAGGACCGCTGGTGCGGTCCCGATGCTGTCGATCGTCTTCAGGGCCAGGGCAGCCGCGAGAGCCGCCACCGAGGCAACCGACAGGTCGAAGTTGCCCGAGATCAGCACCACGGTCATGAATACCGCCAGGATGGCATCCGGCGCCGACTGGCTGAGGACGTTCGACACGTTCACGCTCGACAGGTACGCCGGGAGGTGCTTGGCCGACGTGGCGATCAGCAGCACGACTATCAGCAGGGCGAGGGCGTAGACCACTCCGGCCCGCTGTGGTCGCAGTCCGGCCAGTGCCGGACGGACCCGGGCCAGCGGACTCGTCCCGGAGGCGCCGGGTGGAGTCGACCCCCGCTTCGACGTGGCCACCGTCATGACAGACCACCGGCCGCGGCCGTCAGCTCGGCCACCGACACCTCGTCGCTCGCGTAGCCGCCGGTGACCGCACCGCGGTTCATCACCACCACCCGGTCAGCCACGCTGAGCAGCTCCTCGAACTCCGAGAGCACCACCAGAATCCCCATTCCCCGAGCGGCCAGCGCCCGGATGAGCATGATCAGATCTGCCTTGCCGCCGACGTCGACCCCCGCCGTCGGCTCGTCCAGCAACAGCACCGCATGCCTCTTGTAGATCCACTTCGCGAACACGACCTTCTGGGCGTTCCCGCCCGACAGGTCGCGGACGGGGGTGTCGATCGAGGGCGCCACCACACCGAGCTCGGCGCAGGCCTGCGCCGCCCGGGCGCGTTCGCGGGACGGGGTGAGCCGCCGAAAGCGACCGGACAGGTTGCCCAGGTCGGCGAGCGACACGTTGCGCCAGATCTCCCAGTCGCCGATGAGTCCCTGGCCCAGCCGGTCCTCCGGGACGAAGGCAAGCCCCTGCTTCACGGCCGCGGCCGGTCCTCCGGAGAGCTGTTGCCCTTCGAGCGCGATCTCGCCGGCCACCCGACGGTCAGCCCCGAAGATCGCCCTGAGCAGCTCGGTGCGGCCGGAGCCGAGCAGCCCTGCCAGGCCGACGATTTCGCCGCGCCGCACGGTCAGGTCGACGGGTTCGGTCATGGCGGCCGAACGCAGGCCGCGGACCTCGAGCACCGCCTCTCCGGGCGGAAGCGGCACGTGGGTGTTCTCGACGGCGCGCAGCCGGTTGCCGACGATGCCGGCCACCATGCGCTCCTCCGTGAGCTCGTCGGCGCCGAACGAGTCGACCAGCGCGCCGTCACGAAGCACGCTGACCACGTCAGCGATCTCCATGACCTCGTTGAGGAAATGGGAGACGAAGACCACGGCGACCCCGGTGCTGGCAAGCCGCCGAGCCGCGCCGAGCACGGCTGCGCGCTCGGCCGGGGTGATCGAGGCGGTCGGTTCGTCCAGCAGGATCAGCTGCGGCCGCCGGGCCAAGGCCCGCAGGATCGACACCATCTGCCGGTCGCCGATCGAAAGTCCGGCCACGACCTCGTTCGGGTCGATCCGGAAGTCGACGCTGGCACACAGCTCGGCGAACTCGGCCTGCCGGCGGCGGGGGGTCCAGAGGGTGCCGGCGCCGGCGCCGAGATAGACGTTCTCCAGCACCGTCAGCGCCGGCGA
>JAWWOL010000338.1:0-7962 GCA_033851695.1 Frankiales bacterium | reverse complement strand
AGGACGAGGGTCACGCCGGCGGCGACCAGGGTCGTACGGGTCACGTGCTCCGTCCGTCGTAGTCCGCGCGGGAGCCGCAGACGCTGGCCTTGCTGCACGAGCGCCGCTCCCCGGAGGCGGACAGCCGGACGACGACGTTGCCGGCCGGCACGTTGTAGCCGACCAGGCGTCCTTCACCCTCGTCCGTCTCGACCGAGGCCCCGAGCGCAGGCAGGTCGGCCTTGAACTCCTGGTAGAGCGGGTGCTCGTACTTCAGGCAGCACATCAGCCGCCCGCAGGCGCCGGAGATCTTGAGCGGGTTGAGCGGCAGGTCCTGGTCCTTGGCCATCCGGATCGAGACCGGCTCGAAGTCCTTGAGGAAGGTCGCGCAGCACAGGTCACGACCGCACGGCCCGATGCCGCCTTGGACGCGGGCCTCGTCACGGGCGCCGACCTGACGCAGCTCGACCCGGGCGGACAGGGCGCGGGCGAGGTCGCGTACGAGGGCGCGGAAGTCGACCCGCTCCGGTGCCCCGAAGTAGACGGTGTAGCGGGGGCCGCCGCGGTCGTTCGGCTCCTTGACCGGCGCGTTGGGCACGTAATCAAGGCCGACCAGCTTCATCGGCAGGTTGTGCTCGCGGACCAGCCGCTTGACCACCTTGCGCGCCTCGGCCCGCAGCGCCCGATGCTTCTCGTCCCTGGCCAGGTCGGAGTCGAGGGCCATGCCCACGAGCTGGGACAGGGTGACCGGTTCGTCCACCCACTCGGGCGCCCAGACGCACTCGGCGACCTCGGGTCCCTCGTCGGTCGGGACCAGCACCTTGTCCCCGACCCGCGGCGTGAGCTGGCCGGCATCGAAGTAGTAGAGCCGGCCGTACCGCTCGAAGCTGACCGCGCACATCATCGGCACTGGGCTGACCTCCTGGCCCCGAGCGTAGCCGGGCCGTAGCCGCAACGGGCCATCGCCTCCGGGGTCAAGTATTCGCCCCCACGTCCGATCAGAAGGGGACGAAACTCTGTCTCGCCGAGGAGACCACCATGCGGTTCAGATCAGCCAGGTCCACCCGCCAGACCGGCCACGGGCAGGTGCCTCCGTCCCTGCGACCGCTGGTACGCGACCTGCAGGCCATCGCCGAAGGGGACCTCACGATCCGGCTGGACGGGGGCGGGACCGCGGCCGGCCAGGCGATCGCCGCTGCGGGGAACCGCCTCGTCGACGACCTGCGAGGTGTGCTCACCGACGTGACCGCCGGCAAGGCCTCCCTCGGTAGCGGCTGGCGCGAGGTCAACGACGTCGCCTGGGCCATGCTCGAAACCTCCGAGACAACGGCGGGGCGCGCGTCCACAGCCGCCGCGACCGCCAACGAGGTGTCCGACTCGATGCACCGCATCGCTGCGGCCACCGAGGAGCTCGCCGCGACGATCCGCGAGGTGGCGACGCATGCCTCCCTCGCCTCGTCCGTCGCCAACGACGTGTCCGGCCAGGTGGTTTCCGCCAACAGCACCGTCGGCCAGCTGGAGAGCTCGTCCCGCGAGATCCAGAAGGTCGTCGACCTGATCAGCTCGATCGCCAGCCAGACCCACCTGCTCGCCCTGAACGCGACGATCGAGGCTGCCCGGGCCGGCGATGCCGGCCTCGGTTTCACCGTCGTCGCCGGCGAGGTCAAGGCGCTCGCCGCCCAGACCTCCTCCGCCACGACCAACGTCACGCGTTCCGTACAGGCGATCCAGAACGGTTCGCAGGCGGCCGCCGACGTCATGAGCGCCGTCACCGAGACCATCTCGCGGGTCAGCGACAACCAGGCGGCGATCGCCGCCGCCGTCGAGCAGCAGACCGCGACCACGCACGAGATCGGCCGCAACACGGCGATGGCGGCCCACGGCTCGAGCAGCCTGGCGGGCAACGTCGAGGAGCTGGTCGCCGCGGTACGCGCCACCGCCTACGCCGGCGCCCAGGCCCGTACCGTCGCCGGTGAGCTCTCCGAGATCGAGGACTCGCTGGACGCGGTGCTCTCGCGCTACACGTTCGTCCCCGTGGAGCACGAGGCGGTCGAGGAGATCACCGCCCGGGTCGCGACCACCGAGGACGGCGTCGTCACGATCGAGAACGACGTCTTGGGCACCGGCCGCTACGAGCTCTCGTACGGCGAGCACTGGCGGCACTCGAAGCGCAACGTCGAGACCGGCGGCACCAACTCGTACTGCAGCATCCCCGGCGACATCGTGACGTTGCGCTTCCGGGGGCGCCGGGTGGCGTTCTACGGCGTGCTCGAGCCCAACCACGGTATCGGCGCGATCTCCCTCGACGGCGGGCCCGAGACGCTGGTCGACCAGTACGCCACGGCGCGGGAGAGCCGCAAGCTGTGGGAGAGCCCGCTGCTCGAGGACGCCGAGCACACGCTCACCTTCCGGGTCACCGGCCAGCTCAACCCGCTGTCGCGCTACATCTGGACCACGGTCGACCGGTTCGAGGTCACCCTCTAGCCCCGTCAGCCGGCGGCGAGGGCGAGGGTCATCTCCTCGACGGCGAGCAGAACCGCCACGTTGCCCGCGATCCGTTCGCGGCAGGCGAGCACGGCGTCGACCCGGCGCAACGTGGCCTCGGGCGTCGACCGCTGCGCCACCCGGGCAACCTGGTCGCTCAGGTCGCCGTGCACCAGTGGCACGGTCGAGCCGGTCTGCAGCAGGAGCACGTCGCGGTAGAACGCCGCGAGGTCGGTGAGCGCCCGGTCGAGAACGTCGCGCTGCGAGCGGGTCTCGCGGGACTTCTGCCGGCGCTCGAGGTCCTTCATGATGCCCGCGGTGCCGCGGACCTTGACCTTGCCGCCGGCCCCTTCGCCGATCGCCTCGCGCATGGCCGCGGTCTCGGCGATCGCGGCCGGCGTGGTGATCCGGGTGGACTCCTCCTCGCTGGCCTTGACCAGGGCGTCGGCGACCTCGAGGCAGTCACCGACGGAGGCGAGCTGCAGTGGTACGGCGAGCGCGTCGCGGCGCTGCCGACGCGCGTCGTCGTCGGTCGCGAGCCGGCGGGCCCGTCCCACATGCCCCTGGGCCGCGCGGGCCGCGAACGAGGCGATCGCCGGATCGACCCCGTCCACCCGTACGAGCTGGTCGGCCACGGCCGCTGCGGACGGGGTGCGCAGCCGGACCAGCCGGCAGCGGGAACGGATGGTCGGCGGGAGGTCCTCGGCCGAGGGGAGGCAGAGCAGGAAGACCCCCCGCGGCGGAGGCTCTTCGATCGCCTTGAGCAGGGCGTTGGCCGCCGCCTCGGTGAGCCGGTCGGCGTCCTCGAGGAGCACCACCTGCCAGCCGCCGCGGCCTGGCGCCATCGCGGAGCGCAGCACGATCTGCCGGGCCTCGGCGACGCCGATCGACAGCCCGGCCGGCGTCACGACGTCGACGTCGGGGTGGCTCCCCGCCCGAACCGTCTGGCAGGCGTGGCAGTAACCGCAGCCGCCGTCCGGGCACTGGAGCGCGGCGGCGAACGCCCGCGCGGCGACCGAACGACCGGACCCCGGCGGCCCGGTGAACAGCCACGCGTGGGTGAAGCCGTGGAGGTGCTCGCCGCGCGCCGCCGCGACCGCCTGCTGCAGCTGGGCGATCACCTCGTCCTGTCCGACGAGGTCGTCGAAGACGCTCATCGCTCCTCCAGTGCTGCGGCAAGGGGCAGGGTCGGGGGGCTGTCCGGCACCGGCAGCAGGTCGAGCACGCGGGTGCGTACGAGTGAGAACACCTGCTCCACCGGCAAAGTCGCGTCGACGACGAGGTAGCGGTCAGGACGCGGGGCGGCGATCTCGAGGAAGCCGGAGCGGACCCGGCGGTGGAACTCGAGCGACTCGGACTCGATCCGGTCGGCCGGCTCGGCGAACCGGCGCAGCCCGATGGCCGGGTCGATGTCGAGCACCACGGTCAGCTGGGGCAGCAGGCCGTCGGTCGCCCAGTCGGACAGCTTGCGGATCTGGTCAGCCGGCAGCACCCGCCCGGCACCCTGGTAGGCAACCGACGAGTCGATGTAGCGGTCGGTCACCACGACCGCCCCCCTCGCGAGCGCCGGCACGATGACCGAGTCGACGTGGGCGGCCCGGTCGGCGGCGTAGAGCAACGCCTCGGCCCGCGGGGACAGGCCGGTGGTGTCGCGGTCGAGCAACAGGGCACGCAGCCGGGCACCCACGGGTGTGCCGCCCGGCTCGTGGGTGGTGACGACCTCGAGGCCGAGCCCGGTCAGCCACTCGCTGAGCAGGCGCACCTGCGTGGACTTGCCGCCGCCCTCGCCGCCCTCGAAGGCGATGAACAGCCCGGTGACGACCCGGGTCCGAAGGCGGCGCTCGCCACGCATCGCCGCCCAGAGATCGGAGCGTACGGAGATCCCCGGACGGTCGTCCATCTGCTTGAACGCGGCGACGCCGACACCGACGGCCAGCAGCCCGGCGACGAACAGCAGGACAGTGACGCCGTCGTAGCGGATCTCGCCGGTGTGCCAGACGGACAGATGGTGGTTGCCGATGAAGGCCGCGATGACCGGCGCGACGGACAGGGTGAGCAGCAGGTCGACCTGGACCATCGACTGCACGAGGGAGAACGTCCGGCCGCGTACGTCATCCGGCACTTCGCCACCGAGCAACGTGTAGCCGGTCACCCAGGCCAGCCCGGCGAAGAACCCGACCACGGCGGTGACTGCGACGCCGATCACCAGGTCGGGCAGCACGGCGTCGATGGCCAGGGTGACGCCGGCGCCGACGATCGACATGCCGAACTTGCGCCGCGGGCTGAGCTCACGCAACAGCTTGGGCCCGATCAGCATGCCGATCGCGAGGCCGGCGAACACCGCCCCGAACAGCACGCCGTACGCCGCGTCGCCGCCGTGCAGGTCCTTGGCGAACTGCCGCCCGACGCCGACCACCGCGCCCCCGGCGGCGAAGGCCCCGAGGATGCCGACGACAAGACCCCGCACCATGGGGGTCGTGCCCACGAAGTGCCAGCCGTCGATGATCGCGCGGGCGATGCTGGTCTGCGGGACCTCGCCATCGTCGCGCCGCCGGGCACCGCCATGCTCGGAGATCTCGCGCAGGCTGTAGATCGTGGCCGCGGAGATGAGGAAGGTCGCCGCGTCGAAACCGAACGCCAGCATGATCGGTTCGTTGGTGAAGTAGGACGCCGGGGAGCTCAGCGCCCGGGTCAGGACCGACAGCAGCGAGAACAGCACCGCCGCGACCAGCGCCATGCCGTAGGTCGTGACCAGCGAGATCTGGTTGGCCGCCTCGAGCCGCTCGCGGGGCACCAGGTTGGGGACCGATGCCTCCTTGGCGGGGATCCAGAACAGGCTGAAGATCTCGATCGCGAACGACGCCGCCAGCAGGTAGGGCAGGGTGTGCACGGCGATGATCGACGTGACCAGGCCGGCCCGGATCAGGTCGCAGAGCACCATCTGCTTGCGCCGGTCGAAGCGGTCGGCGAACGCGCCCGCGAACGGGCCGAACAGCACCGCAGGCGCCAGCCGGGAGGCGAGCACCGCGCCCGTGGCGAACAGGCTGCTGCGGTAGCCCGACACCAGCGACGCGGCGAAGGCGGTCGCGGCCAGCAGGCCCAGCCAGTCGCCGAGGCTGGACAGGCCGAGCGCGATCCACAGCTTGCGGAACGCGGGGATGGCCAGTGCCTCGGAGAGCTGGTGGGACGGCACGGCTGTGCCGGAGACGTCGTCCGGGCTGGGGACGGTCACCTCGCGAGGCATCTGCCAGGGGTTGCTGATCGCCGGATCCCCTCGTACGACGTGAGACGCCTCCGGGCGGGCCAGGCCGGTCGGCGAGCTGACCTCCCGACTGTAGCCGGGTGCGCGGACAAGCCACGAGCACCGTACGGGCGCGTACGGCGTCGTGGGCACCACCTGCGGTCAGGCCTTTTTCGCCGCGGCTTTCTTGGCGGGAGCCTTCTTGGCTGCGGTCTTCTTCACCGCGGTCTTGGCCGCCGCCTTGGTGCCGGTCTTCTTCGCCGCCACCTTCTTGGCCGGGGCGCGTCGGGCGGTCTTCTTCGCCGGCCCGCGTGCCCGGCGGTCGGCCAGCAGCTCAGAGGCGCGGGCGTCGGTGAGCTCCTCCACGCTGTCGTCCTTGCGCAGGCTGGCGTTGGTCTCGCCGTCGGTCACGTACGCGCCGAAACGGCCCTCCTTGACCACCATCGGCTCACCGGAGACGGTGTCGTTGCCGAGGGTGCGCAACGGCGGTGCGGCGGCGGCCCGGCCGCGGGCCTTGGGCTGGGCGAGCAGCGCCAGCGCAGCCGGTAGGTCGACGGTGAAGAGCTCCTCCTCGCTGGCCAGCGAGCGGGACTCCTTGCCGTGGGTGACGTAGGGACCGTAGCGGCCGTTCTGCGCCGTGATCGGCTCGCCGTCCTCGGCCAGCCCGACCACCCGGGGCAGTGACAGCAGGCGCAGCGCGTCGTCCAGCTCGATCGTCTCGACCGACATGTCCTTGAACAGGGACGCGGTCTTCGGCTTGTCCTTGGACCCGTCCGGCGGGACGGTCGCGACGTAGGGCCCGTAGCGGCCGGCCTTGACCACGATCGGCAGGCCGGATGCGGGCTCCATGCCCAGCTCCCGGTCGCCCTGCGGCGCCTCGAGCAGCTCGGTCGCGCGGTCGATGGTGACCTCGTCCGGCGGGGTGTCGTCCGGGATGCTCGCCCGGTCGTCACCGCGCTGGAGATAGGGGCCGTAGCGGCCGACCCGGATGACGATCTCGCGGCCTTCGCTGTCCTGGCCGAGCGGGATCGAGTTGACCTCGCGGGCATCGATCTCGTCGAGCCGCTCGGACACCATCGACTTGAGACCGGCGGTGGTGACGTCCCGTGGGGCGTCGCCGTTGCCGTCGGGGGCGCCGAAGTAGAACCGGGTCAGCCAGGGCGTGCTCTCGCGCTCGCCGTTGGCGATCTCGTCGAGGTCGTCCTCCATCGACGCGGTGAAGTTGTAGTCGACCAGCCGGCCGAAGTACTGCTCCAGCAGGCCGATCACGGAGAACGCGACGAACGACGGGACCAGCGCCGTGCCCTTCTTGAACACGTAGCCGCGGTCCTGGATGGTGCCGATGATCGAGGTGTAGGTCGACGGGCGGCCGACCCCCATCTCCTCGAGGGTCTTGATCAGCGACGCCTCGGTGAAGCGCGCCGGCGGGTTGGTCGAGTGCCCGGTCGGATCGAGCCGGTCGACGCGCAACGACTGGCCCTCGGCCAGGCGGGGCAGCCGCCGCTCGCGGTCCTCGAGCTCGGCATCGGGGTCATCGGCGCCCTCGACGTAGGCCCGCATGAAGCCGGGGAACGTGATGGTGCGGCCCGTTGTCGAGAACTCCGCCTGCTCTCCGGTGGACGAGGCACCTGCGATCCGCACGGTCAGGGACTGGCCCCGCGCGTCGGTCATCTGCGAGGCGACGGTCCGCTGCCAGATCAGCTCGTAGAGCCGCAGCTCCTCGCCGGAGAGCTCGCGGGCCAGCTCGCCCGGGGTGCGCCACGAGTCGCCGGCCGGCCGAATGGCCTCGTGGGCCTCCTGGGCGTTCTTGACCTTCTTCTCGTAGCGCCGCGGCACATCCGGCACGTACGGGTCCCCGTACAGTGCCCTGGCCTGCGCCCGGGCAGCGTTGAGCGCCGTCTCGGACAGCGTCGTCGAGTCGGTACGCATATAGGTGATGTAGCCGTTCTCGTACAGCCGCTGGGCGGTGCGCATCGTCTGCTGGCTGGACAGCCGCAGCTTGCGGCCGGCCTCCTGCTGCAGCGTCGAGGTCATGAACGGCGGCGACGGACGACGGGTGTAGGGCTTGTCCTCGACAGAGGTCACCGCGAACGCGGCACCCTCAAGTCGTACGGCCAGGGCGCGGGCCGCTGCCTCGTCGAGATGCAGCACGTTGGCCGCGCGAGCCGTCAGCCGCCCGTCCTCGCCGAAGTCGCGGCCACTGGCCACCCTCGCGCCGTCGACAGCGACCAGCTCACCGTCGAACGTGCTCGGGTTGG